>JAUXNR010000134.1 GCA_030682755.1 Flavobacterium sp. | reverse complement strand
TTACAAAGTTAGTAAATAACCACCAGAATCTTAATCTGGTTGGTGATTTTTCTAATGCTATTGAGGCAAAGAGCTGTATGTCGATACACGCTGTTGACCTTATTTTTCTCGATATTGAGATGCCAATCATAAGTGGCTTTGATTTTCTTGATGGTTTAAAAGTTAAACCGCAAATTATTTTTATCACTTCAAAAGCAGATTATGCCGTAAAAGCTTTTGATTATGATGCTACAGATTATTTGCAAAAACCTATTTCTGTTGAACGCTTTGATGCTTCTGTAAAACGTGCTTTAGATATGTATCGTTTGAGAAATGAAGTGCATGACGAAGAAGGGGATTTTATTTTTATTAAAAGTAATTTGAAAAAACTAAAAGTATTCACTTCAAAAATAAAATGGATTGAAGCTTATGGTGATTATGTAAAAGTGGTAACGGATGAAGACAGTAATCTTGTACTTTCTACCATGAAATCATTTGAACAAGACTTAGATAAAGATCGTTTTTTACGTGTTCACAAATCCTACATTGTGAATATTGAAAAAATTGAACGTTTCAATAGTAAATTTGCTGAAATTGGCGTAACCAAAATTCCTTTAAGCAGAAATAAAAAAGATGATTTAAAAAGAGCTTTAGCTATTGCTTAAGTAACATCTACATTTACAACAAGCTTCACCGATCTATATTGTGAAATAACATCAAAACTATTCAGAACTTTCTGGATAGTTTTTTTTGTGCTTTGTGGCGAAACCGATTCCGGAATTTTAATCATAATTGTTCTGATGTATTCATTTCGAATTTTACTGATTGCCGGTTCTTCAGGACCCAAAACAGGCATTTGTAAATGTTGATTTAAAACTTGATATAACCATAAAGCACTTTCTTTTACCTTTTCATAATCTTTATGTCGCAAGGTGATTTTTATCAATTTATAAAATGGCGGATATTTAAAAATTTGTCTTTCATACAATTGCTCTTTAAACATTCCCTTATAATCATTATGTGTAACTTGTTGAATCGTATTGTGATTAGGATTATAGGTTTGAATGACAACTTTTCCTTTTTTATCAGCTCTACCAGCTCTTCCTGAAACCTGAGTCATCATTTGAAAACTTCGTTCAAAAGCTCTGAAATCCGGAAAATACAACATATTATCAGCATTCAAAATACCCACCAAACTCACATTGTCAAAGTCTAAACCTTTGGCCAGCATTTGTGTTCCAACCAAAATATCAACTTCTCGGTTTTGAAACTTATCAATGATTTTTTCATAACCAAATTTACCCCGAGTGGTGTCTTGATCCATTCGTTGAATTTTTTTATTCGGAAACAAGGTGGCCAATTCCATTTCAATTTGCTCCGTACCAAAACCTTTGGTGGTTAAATCAACACTGGAACATTGATGACAATTGGTTGGCTTTGCAATGGAATGACCACAATAATGACATCGCAACTGATTTTTAAATTTATGATAGGTCAAACTAACGTCGCAGTTTGGGCATTGTGGCACATGTCCGCAAGTCATACATTCCAAAAGTGGAGCATAACCTCTTCTGTTTTGAAAAAGAATTACTTGTTCGCCTAATGACAATGCCGTTGTAATTTCTTCAATCAAAGTGTCACTAAAATGTCCGTTCATTCGTTTGCGAAAATACTTGTCTTTCAAATCCACCAAAATAATTTCAGGCATTGGAACATTATTATACCTTTCGAATAATTCAACGATACCATATTTATTATTTTGACTGTTATAATAGGTTTCCAAACTTGGAGTTGCTGAACCTAAAATCACTTTTGCCTGATGAAAATTAGCCAAAACCGTAACCGCATCTCTTGCATGATATCTTGGAGCCGGATCAATTTGTTTGAAATTTGGCTCATGTTCTTCGTCAACAATAACCAATCCTAAATTTGAAAACGGCAAAAACATGGCAGAACGTGCTCCAATTACAACTTGTGCTTTTGGCGAATTTTGCAAAACTTGATTCCAAACCTCTACTCTCTCATTATTGCTGTATTTCGAGTGAAAAACTGCCACTTTATTACCAAAAAACTTTCGCAATCTTGAAAGCAACTGTGTTGTTAAAGCAATCTCGGGAAGCAGAAACAATATTTGCTTGCCGGTTTTCATGTATTCTTTTATGAGTTGAGAATAAATTTCTGTCTTTCCGCTGGATGTCACTCCGTGCAACAAGCAAATGTTTTTTGTTGAAAATTGTTTTTTTAAAGCTTCTAAAGCGGTTTGCTGTGGCTCACTTAAAATTAGATTTTCATTTAAATCTGTTTCAGAAAAATCTGTTCTATCATGAATCAAATAATATTCTTCAAAAATTTCTTTTTCAATTAATGTCTTAAGAACCGCACTAGATACTGAAGTAAATTCTAATAAATGCTTAACAGCAATTGGTTTCTTCTCAACAGCTTGCAATTGAAAATAGCCCAAAATCAATTCACTTTGCTTTTTAGCCTTTATCGAATTTAATAAATCATTTAAACCTTCGTTTGAGGAATAATTTTGATGCAATCGTACATATCTTGCCAGTTTTGGTTTATAGGATTCTTGAATTTCTTCTTGAAGTAAAATGATGTTTTTATCGATTAATTTTTGAATTATAGGAAAAACATTCTTCTTATTTAAAATTCCAATAACATCATTAATTTTTAATGAACTCTGATGCTGAAGAGCTTCAAACAATAAAAATTCTTCATCTGAAAGTGATTGTTCATCAATTGCTGAATTGTGCTTTGAAGAAATAATTGTCTCGCTCTCCAATAGCAATGTTGATGGCAATGCAGCTCTGAAAACTTCTCCAATAGAACACATATAATAGGTTGAAATCCATTGCCAATGTTTTATTTGCCATTCATTCACAATTGGATTTTCATCTAAAATCTCATGAATTTCTTTAGCCTCATATAACGTTGGTGGGTTTTGATGAAGCTCTAGTGCTAAAGCTGTAAAAATTTTATTTTTTCCAAATGGGACTGCAATTCGCATTCCGGGTTTAATGAAATGGAATTCTGTTTCCGATACTAAATAGGTAAAGGTTTTGTTTAAAGCTAATGGCAAAATGACTTCAACAAAGTAAGGCATAATTTAATTTTTATAAGGGCTGATACTCTTTTTTTGCGGCTTAATCAAAAAG
>JAUXNR010000189.1 GCA_030682755.1 Flavobacterium sp. | reverse complement strand
TTCTCATTTTGGAGAGGGGCTTTTTGAGATGTATTATCAATATTAACCGACTGTTGAAAAAAGTATAAACTCGTATGGTATGTCATTCTGAACGTAGTGAAGAATCCATTGTTTTAATTAGTGTCTGGCAGAAAAGTCAGAACATTCAAACAAACTAAAGAGTTAGTAATTTTTTTGGAATTTAAGATTTCGAAAAAGTTTTCAACATGGGTATGATTTAGTATAATAAAGCATTGAAAAGTCGCTTAAAATGCTTATTTTTGCATTATAGTTTTATTACTGAAATAATCTTCGATAAAAAATTATGAGAGAAATAATCAAATCACAGCCTCAACTCGGTGTCCTTGATATTGATTCTATTAAGCCCGATATAAAATCCCGTGATGAAATTGACAAAATTTCGTTTGGGTTAATTCATATATATTCAACTCCGGAACTTAGAGAAAAAGTATTTGCAGTATTAAATCGGGTGCTCCCTCCCAAAATATCCAAAAAGATGGGCAGACCCGGAATGGAAATGTGGCAAATATTTGTACTTGCAGTTTTCCGTAATGCCTGCAATATTGATTATGATAAACTTCATAATTTGGCAAACAACCATAAATTATTACGCCAATTATTAGGTCACAGCGGAGCAGAAATCTGGTCATCATCACAATATTATCATATTCAAACCATAAAAGATAATGTATCATTATTAAGTGATGAAATAATCAATGAAATCAATGCAATAGTAGTTGAAGCGGGTCATAAATTATTAAGCAATAAAAAAAAGGAATCTTTAAATTGTAGTGTAGATTCATTTGTCGTAAAAACCGATGTGCATTATCCTACAGATATAAACTTGCTATATGACAGTATTCGTAAATTAGTAGAAATATTGGCAACTCTATGTTTTAAATATAAGATAACGGATTTACGTCAGAGTAAGCACAATCTAAGAAAAGTCAAAAAGCATTTATATAAAGTTCAGAATTCAAAACGTAGTCGTAATGAAAAATTAATAGTTGAACGTCATCATACATATATTGACACTGTGCAACCTTTGTTAACCCAAACGAAGGAAGCACTTCGGAAACTCCAATCATTACAAAAATTAGAGATATTAGATGGTTTATATTTGCTGACGATAGAAGAATATATTACTTTTGCAGAAAAACATATAGATTTAATACAGCGTAGAGTTTTTAAAGGAGAAGAAATTCAGAGTTCCGAGAAGATATTTTCAATATTTGAGCCACATACCCGTTGGATAAGCAAGGGTAAAGCAGGTGTGTCAGTAGAATTTGGTCTGCCTGTAACAATAATTAAAGATCAGTTTGGTTACATATTATCACACATAATAATGGAAACGACGAGCGATGTTGATGTAGCTGTGGAAATAGCTCGAATGGTTGTAGAATTATATTCAAACATATATTCAATCAGCTATGACAAAGGATTTTGGTCTCCCGAAAACTACGCGGCAATATGTAAATTAATTGAAAAAGTAATAATGCCCAAAAAAGGCAAGGCTAATAAGGTGCAGCAGGAAGAATATGATAGTCCCGAATTTAAAAAATTTCGTGCAAAACATTCATCCGTTGAATCCGCAATAAATCGTCTTGAATATAATGGTCTTGATAAATGTTTGGATCATGGAATAGACGGATTTAAACGTTATGTTTCAATAAGTATCGTCTCAAACAACATTCATAATCTCGGTTCACAGCTTATGAAAAAGGAACTGAAAAAACAAAAGCGGAAACGAAAACCAAAACCAAATCAAGCCGCCTAAAAATGGACAAAATCAAGAAGTTCAAGGGATAACTATACCCTGTTTGCTCTTAAGTCCTTGCATTTCAGCCCTTTATTGATACTTATCCACTAATAAACAAAATTTCTCACCAAAAATTAATGATTTCCCGGTCATTAAATTTAATCAACATCAAAAATTATTTTTTCTCGTTGAAAATTTTTTAAAATCGGTACTTTTCTGTCAGAGACTAATTATGTTTGTACGATTAAAAAATACTAAGGAACTGTTAAGAAATAAACTGGTTATTTCATCTCGATATTTGGACTTATTTGATAGTTCCATTCTCCATGAAATATATTTTTTGTTAAATTTATGCTTTTTAATTCTTCATCCGTAACTTTTTTTCCTATATCATATTTATTCTCATTTAATTCACACACTACTTTTAAACCTTTAGTTGTTTTAGTTGAACCTATCAGATTTACAATCACCTCATAACTCAATAATGGTTTACCACGCCAGTTTTGAGCAATACACGAAAATAAGCGGTGTTCGATTTTATTCCATTTACTCGTTGCCGGTGGGAAATGGCAAACTTCAATTATTAAACCAGTTACATT
Organism: Flavobacterium sp.; assembly: GCA_030682755.1. Lineage (GTDB taxonomy): Bacteria > Bacteroidota > Bacteroidia > Flavobacteriales > Flavobacteriaceae > Flavobacterium. The sequence continues at coordinate 1,028 of JAUXNR010000189.1, read as the reverse complement.
GGATAATTTTTGTAATTCCAGTTTCCATAAACGACTACGCGAACTATTGCTTCCGCCGCCGTCAGCTGTAATCAATATATGATTTGCCTCGGGATAACATGGCTTACCCATATATGTCCACCATCTTTTTATTGTTTCAGCTGCAAATTCTGATGTGTCATGATCTATACCTACACTTACCCATCCTTGATTCTGTGTTATATCGTACACTCCATATGGAATTGCTTTACCCTCTGCATCACTTGGAAAATCATATACTTTTACTTTTTCAGGTTCTTTTTTCCTCCGAAGCTCTTTGCCTATATTTTTAAAATTTCCGACAAGTTCTTTTTTCTTGCAGTCTACTGATATTACCGGGTGATTTTGGGATTGATATTCTTTTACTTTCTTATTAATGTATTCGAATTGCAGGTCACGGTCAGGATGGCTTTTTCCTTCATCTGTTTTTCTATTAGCTTGTAAACTAAAGTTCTCTTCTTTAAGTATTTCACCAACTACAACATGACTTGCACTGAACCCCTTTGATTTTAATTCAGCTGATATGTTTCTAAGACTTTTACTTGTCCATAATAAAGGTGAATCCGGTTCACCACGAAGTGCAGGTTCAATTAATTTTAATATTTCTAATTTTAATTGAGGTGATTTATAGGTCGCTTTCTTTCTACCGCCACCTACTCTACGTATTCTACTATTTTCAATATTTGCTGGTGTTTTCAATTCTTTGTGACCAGTTGATATTGTTGTTCTGGATACACCAGTTGCTTGGGAAACAATCTCAATACCGCCATGACCAATCGCTAATGATTCAGCCGAGAGGAAAAGCCTCTTTGTTTTTTCATCCAAAAAGGGGGATAGTAATTCATACCGTTTAGCTATTAATTCTGCATTGTCTTTTTTCATAATGCAAAAGTACAAATATTCTCGGATATAACCAAGTTATTTTATTACAATCCCTAAGTAATTCAAAAACTGTAATTACAGAAATTGAAACATCATATTGATTTAATAACTTGAAAAAGTTAGTATTC
>JAUXNR010000187.1 GCA_030682755.1 Flavobacterium sp. | reverse complement strand
GCAACAATAGAAATGAAAATAATGTTGTCTATTCCGAGGATAACCTCTAAGAATGTCAATGTCAATAAGGCAATCCAAGTGTCTGGATTTAAAAATATTTCCATAATCTAAAAACTAAAATAATGAATAAAAGTGCTTATTGTTGTTTAGTAACCACTCCTTTTTGTTTGGCCGTTTCGCCCACAAAAGAATATTCAAATGTATAATTTTTTTCGTTTGTTGTTAAAATTTTCATATGAATTGCTTTTTTTTCTTTCATGCCTTTCGGATGAAGCTTTTGCAACACAAATTCGCAATCATTTAACCATCGAACAGAGGAAGTATCTGTTTTTCCTCGGAAGGTTTCTATTTGTAAAGTATCATTTCGTTCAAAGATTGAAATTTCTTTTTTACCCTCAATTTCTTGTTCAAATTGAAATTTTCCGGTTTTAAAATCGGAGCAATTTCGTTCTTGTTGGTAGCAGGAAATAAATAGTAAAGATAAGATTGGAAATATTTTTTTCATTGTAATTTTTTTAATTCATCATCGGTAAAATTCTTAATGCTTTTTTCTTTCGAAAATTTATCGGCATTATAACTATTCGATTTATTTTTAGGAATGGATAAACTTTGCCATTCGGTTTTCTTCAACATTTTGGCATAAAAAATAATTTGTCCAATGTGGTAAGGATAATGAGCCAATTGACGATTGATGGCTTCTATAACGGTATGACCTTCGTTTCTGATGTAAATGATTTTGTCAAGTTGTTCGGGTTGTAAACCATTTAACGCATCAAATAAACATTGCCAACCTTTTTCCCAATGAGCTAAAAGTTCAGGTTTGGTTTTGAGAATTTCTTCAAATTCCGCATCACGATTTCGGCATTCTTTTTCGCCATCGGTAGTGAGAAAGTCAGTCCATCGCGAAAGCATATTTCCAACCAAATGGTTTACAATAATTGCAATAGAGTTTGTATCTTCATCTATCGAAACAAATAATTGGTCTGCTTCTAATTGTTCCATCGCTTTTTCTCCCAACGTTTTATAGTAGAGAAATTGCTTTTTGACACTCTCGAGGTAATTAGTTTTCGTTTCCATCAAATAAACTTTTTATGATGATTTTTATTCCTTTGAACATTAAAGTAACGGAAGTGATACACACAAAAATACCTACACCCAAAACGATATAATGCATCCAAGTATGTTTGTTCATAAAGGCATTGTGAATGAGAATTGGTCCTATAAACATCAATGGAATAGAACCTAAGGAATATTTTAATCCTTTAAATAAAAGTTCTTTTGAATCAGGCATCTTAAAATGTTATTTGAAATCCAATTCCGTTTCGGTTCGTAATTAAAGTTAAATCATTTATTTCAAACGATGATTTTCTATAAACCACACTTTTGTTGTGAACTTCAACCACTTTGTCAATTTTTTTTGAAAACCCAGATTTAATTGGAATGGAAAGTAGCATGGAACCTAAACCAATATATGTTAAAGCAGTTGGATAAGTTACATCAGCTGTAGCACCAACAGCTAAATCAGATACAATTAAAGCAGCTCCTCCAATTAATAAAACATTTCCAATTGTCTTTTTTTCTCTTCCTTCATTGTATAAATTTACAAGAGCCGGATTATATGAAATCATGTTCCTTACTTCATTTGGACTGATTCTTTTGTCATTTGAATCATAAATATTCCCATTTCCTTTATAAATTATTTTTTGACTGTAACTAGAAACAGAAAACAATAAGATTGTGAAATAAAAAAGGTTTTTCATTTTTGAAGGTTTAATTATTAATAAGTTATTTGTGTTTACAATTTTTGAAAGTTTTCCACCGCTTTCCGAACGCTTCCATATTTCTCCAACAAAATTCCCGCTTCTTCATAACTCACCGGAATTTCACTCATAATCATTCGAATGCCACGATCCACCAATTTATTGTTGCTCAATTGCATATCCACCATTTTATTACCTTTTACTTTTCCGAGTTGAATCATTGTGGCGGTTGAAATCATATTCAAGACCAATTTTTGTGCGGTTCCGGCTTTCATTCGTGAACTTCCGGTCACAAATTCAGGTCCAACGACCACTTCAATAGGAAATTGCGAAACTTGTGAAAGCGGACTTTCTTCGTTGCAAGTAATACATCCGGTTGGAATGTTATTTTTATTACATTTTTCCAAACCACCAATCACATACGGCGTAGTTCCTGAAGCAGCAATTCCAATTACAAAATCGTTTGAATTGATATTGAATTCCACTAAATCTTTCCAAGCTTGTTCAGTATCATCTTCTGCAAATTCTACTGCTTTTCGAATGGCTTTGTCGCCACCGGCAATAATTCCAACCACTAAATCAAATGGAACACCGAACGTTGGCGGACATTCAGAAGCATCTACCACACCTAATCTTCCAGAAGTTCCGGCTCCAATATAAAAAAGTCGTCCACCATTTTTCAATTGATTGACTACTTTTTCAACTGTTTTTTCAATTTGTGGCAATGCTTTTTCAACCGCTAATGGAACGGTTTTATCTTCATTATTGATATTTTGTAATAATTCGGAAACTGACATCTTTTCCAGATGTTCGTATTTGGAGGATTGTTCGGTAGTTTTGGTAAATGACATACTTTAAATTTTCACTCAAAGATAAGTGAATTTTGAATGTTGCCAAAGTTGAAAATACTTAAAAAAGTTGCTGAGTTGCTAAGAAACTTAGAAACTGAGGTTTTTTTGATGGTAAAGATGAAATATATCATCATCCCAAATCAGAAAACTGACAACAGACAACCGAAAGATTAATGCGAATGCCCCATTTCCATCACATACGCCAATAAAAATCCCAATACAATCATAGTGATTTTAGCCAAATTGAATTTGTGACCTTCATTACTTTCAAAAATAATGGTAGAAGAAATATGAAATAAAATACCCACTACAATCGCCGAAATTTCTTTGGAATAATGTTGTGCAAAATGCAATTGCTCCGCCAATAAAGTTCCGATGGGTGTCATCAACGCAAACGAAAACATAAAGGCAAAAACCATCATTTTATTCATTTTCGCATTCACAAAAAACAGCGTTAAAATAATTGCGATAGGGAAGTGGTGCACCGCAATTCCATAAGCCAAGTTTGTGTTTTCGTGAATAGGAAATCCTTCTAACAACGCATGAATACACAAACTAATGAATAGCAACCACGGAATGTGATGCACTTCATTGTTTTCGTCAGTATGCACATGAACGTGACCGTGTTCAGCACCTTTGGAGAAAAATTCCAAAAAGATTTGAAACAAAATCCCAACCATAATAAAAACACCAACCGGAATAGAATGATGTTCGTGCTCGCCTTCGTGAACGTGATGATGATGACCCTCATGAAATAATTCAGGAAGCAAATGCAAAACCGTCAGTGAAAGCAAAAAAGCTCCACTAAAAGCCAATAATAATTTGATGTTTTTTTTCTTTTGAGGTTTTAAAAATAAAGCAATTAAAAAACCTAAAATTACGGCTGCAAAAGTGATGATGTATTGCATTATTTGAATATCAAAATTAAACGTTCAGATTGAGATTTGTAGAATTTCCGGAGTTTATAATCGCCAAAAACATCCAATAAATAAATTCCGGCTTCGTCCATCATTTTTTCAAAATCAGGAAGT
>JAUXNR010000153.1 GCA_030682755.1 Flavobacterium sp. | reverse complement strand
CCCTGCTCAAGTTTCAATTTGTTTAGGTGCGGTAGAAATTACGGTTCATGATATGGTTGCTGCGTTTAGTACGTTTGCCAACAAAGGAATTTATATAAAACCTCAACTTATTACGAGAATTGAAGACAAAAACGGAAATGTTATTTTTCAAACTGTTCCGGAATCTAGAGATGTTTTAAATCAAGATATTGCTTATGCTGTTGTAAAACTTTTAGAAGGTGTAACAGAAGACGGTACCGGAACCCGTTTAAGAGGAGGAAGAGCCGGATTTAGATCATATGATTATAAATTTGATAATCCAATTGCAGGAAAAACAGGAACCACTCAAAACAATTCTGACGGATGGTTTATGGGATTTGTGCCCAATTTATGTACCGGAGTTTGGGTAGGTTGTGAAGACCGTTCTGCACGATTTAACACAACTGCAATGGGACAAGGAGCAACAATGGCTCTACCAATTTGGGGTATTTATATGGACAAATGTTACAAAGACCCAAAACTTTCAGTGTCAAAAGAGCCTTTTGAACGACCTAAAGATTTAACCGTAAAGGTAGATTGTTGGAAAGCTTCAAAAGACACCTTAGACTTTGATCAAGATGTAAATGAGTTTAATTTTTAAATAAAATATAGGAATAACAACAAAACGGACTTTGCAAAAAGCCCGTTTTTTTATACCTTTAGAATCCGAAAAACAAACAATAATATGATTACAAGAAAAGTAGATTCTGTGCAGGAAGCCCTTGCCGGAATTACAGACAATATGACGCTAATGCTTGGCGGTTTTGGCCTTTGTGGTATTCCTGAAAACAGTATTTCAGAATTGGTAAAAATGGGGGTTTCAAATCTTACATGCATATCAAACAACGCAGGTGTTGATGATTTTGGGTTGGGTTTATTGCTTCAAAAAAAGCAAATCAAAAAAATGATTTCTTCATATGTGGGCGAAAATGCAGAGTTTGAACGACAAATGTTATCCGGAGAATTGGAAGTTGAATTAACACCTCAAGGAACTTTAGCCGAAAAATGCAGAGCTGCTCAACATGGAATTCCCGCATTTTTTACTCCGGCCGGATATGGAACCGAAGTAGCCGAAGGCAAAGAAACAAGAGAGTTTAACGGTAAAATGTATGTCATGGAAAAAGCTTTCAACGCAGATTTTGCCATTGTAAAGGCTTGGAAAGGTGACGAAGCCGGAAATTTAATTTTTAAAGGAACCGCTCGAAATTTTAATGCATGTATGGCTGGTGCGGCAAAAATCACTATTGCCGAAGTGGAAGAATTAGTTCCCGCTGGTACATTAGATCCAAATCAAATTCACATTCCCGGGATAATGGTGAACAGAATTTTTCAAGGAGAAACTTTTGAAAAAAGAATTGAACAAAGAACAGTTAGGCAAAAATAATGTGGCAATGGGACAATTAGCCAATGAGATAATTAATTGACATTTTCCCAAAATTGACACATCGACACATTTACTAATTGACACATTAAACAACTGACACATTAAAACATGGCTTTAGATAAAAATCAAATTGCAAAACGAATTGCAAAAGAAGTAAAAGACGGTTACTACGTAAATTTAGGAATTGGAATTCCGACGTTGGTCGCCAATTTTGTTCGAAACGATATTTCAGTAGAATTTCAAAGTGAAAACGGTGTACTTGGCATGGGTCCGTTTCCGTTTGAAGGCGAAGAAGATGCTGATATCATCAATGCCGGAAAACAAACCATTACAACGCTTCCAGGAGCCTCATTTTTTGATTCTGCATTCAGTTTCGGAATGATTCGCAGTCAAAAAGTAGATTTAACCATTTTAGGTGCTATGGAAGTTTCTGAAGAAGGAGACATTGCCAACTGGAAAATTCCCGGAAAAATGGTAAAAGGAATGGGAGGAGCCATGGACTTAGTGGCCTCAGCAGAAAATATCATTGTAGCCATGATGCATGTAAACAAAGCCGGAGAATCAAAGGTTTTAAAAAAATGTACACTCCCGCTAACCGGAGTTGGATGTGTTAAAAAAATAGTAACGGAATTGGCTGTTTTAGAAGTTACACCAAAAGGATTTAAACTTTTAGAACGAGCTCCCGGCGTTAGTGTTGAAGAAATTAAAAATGCAACCGAAGGAACACTACTTATTGAAGGAGATATTCCGGAAATGATTTTGGATTAATAAAAAAACCACGCGATTTGCGTGGTTTTTTGCTCATATAATTGTTATGTCTTAAAATCCGTAATTGACACCAACTCCAAGAACTTGTCTTGTCTGAAGGCCTCTAAATGCATTGTCATCATAAATGGTTTGAAATGACAAGTTGGTTGACAAAAATTTGTTAATGGTCATCACGATGTTTAATTGATAATCAACATCAACATTTTGTGGATCTTCCAAATAGTTTGAATATAAACTCAAAATGTTTTCTGCTGAAACATTATCAAATAATTTGAATTTATAATATCCTGCGGCATAAAAACCAAGTTCATAACGTGTGCTCTTTCCTTCATCAACACCAAAGTAAGCAGCGTCAGGCAACGTAAAATCTTTATTTACAATTGTAATTTTTGAAGAAAGTGGTGCTAAGTTAAATTTGAAATCATCGCTTTTTTTCCACATCATACCCGGTCCAAAAGTTAAATATGCCGGCGAGAATAGATTGGTGTATTCATCTCTAATTTCTTTTCCGTTTTCATCGGTTCCGTAAATAAAACCTTTGGTAAATTGTGTTCTGAAATTTAAGAAAGCAGAATAATACCAATATCCGCCAGCTTTTTTTCCTGCCAAAGAGTTAAACTCAAAACGGTCATCTGTTTTCTTTTCAAATTCTGAATTTTTAGTCTTTACTAATCCATAAGAAGCAATTATTTTATTATCCCAAGACCAATCATCATTTTTATAATTAAAATCATAATTCAACCCTAAATTCCCTGAAATATTGTTTTCGCCACCGGCTACCCAATTATCAAATGTAGATTGATTGAATAAAAAAGAAATATTTCCCTTTTTAACCCATCCTTTTGTTCGAGTCGTATCGTTAACCGCTTTTACAACTTCTTCAACACTTTTTACAACTTCTTGTTGAGCTGAAATGTTTATTGCAAACATCAAACTTATTGCTACTGCTATTTTTCTCATCTTTTTATTTTTAAGATTTTGCGGAACAAAGTTACTAATTGTTATAAAGTTTAACAATTTATTTCTGAGAAAACAAACAATTGAAAGAGTACCTATTTAGCAGATTTGAATAAAGGTACAGCCGAGCAAGCTTCACCAAACATAATACTTTTGGCTACTTTCTGTAGGTTTTGAATAGCGAAAATATAAGCCGATTCTGGAACCGGTTTTTTGGAACATCCTTTTAGAATGACTGGTTTTCCTTGATATGTAGAATAATCTATTTGACTAAGGATTTCGCTATATAATAACGTGTCAATTTCTTCTTTTTTACCTAAAATTATCTTTTTTGCAAACGGTTGAAGATGCACCGTAACTAAGATAGTTGCCCAAGCCGGCAAAATGGCATCCGTAGAACAATGAATTGCCACTAAATGGTTTTTATATAGTGACCAATCATGGTTTTTTAAAGCTTCGCGGAAGTTTTTTTCTTTTAATAAAAATCCTTCTTCGAGCCATTGAGCAATATCAATCTGTGTCCGAACTCCGGAAGGATAATAATCTTCCAGATCGAAAATTTCGAGGGCTGAATTGGCTACTTTGTTGATGATTTCGTTCATGTTTTAAGTCTTCAGTCGCAGTTTGCAGTCGCAGTATTCAGATTCGAGTTGCTGAAAACTGCGACTGAAAACTGCTAACTTTTTTAAAGCATCCCTAGTTCTAATTTAGCTTCTTCGCTCATTAAATCTTTACTCCAAGGCGGATCGAATGTAATTTCAACTTCACAGGATTTAACGGCATCAAGTGATTTTATTTTTTCTTCTACTTCTCTTGGCAATGTTTCTGCCACAGGACAGTTTGGTGAAGTTAACGTCATTAAAACTTTTACATCGTTATCTTCATTAATCATGACATCATAAATCAATCCCAATTCATAGATATCAACCGGTATTTCAGGATCGTAAATGGCTTTTAGTACCTTTACAACTGATTCGCCTAGGTTTATTTCGTCTTTATATTCTTCCATTGTATTTATTTATTTTACCATATAAGTACATTTCATCATAATCTTATATGACTTATATGGTCCATTATTAATTCTTTGCTTCAAAAGCTAACGCATACATTTTTATTTGTTTTATCATTGAAACCAAACCGTTTGCTCGTGTGGGAGACAAATGTTCTTTCAAACCAATTTCATCAATAAAATCAGTATTGGCTTCTAAAATAGCTGCAGGTTTTTGATTAGAAAAAACGCGGATTAAAATGGCGATAATTCCTTTGGTTAATATAGCATCACTATCTGCTGTAAAAATAACTTTATCATTTGCTATTTCTCCCTGCAACCAAACTTTTGATTGACATCCTTTGATAATATTGTCTTCTGTTTTGAATTTTTCGTCAATGATTGGAAGTGTTTTTCCTAACTCAATGATATATTCATATCGTTGCATCCAATCATCAAACATGGAAAATTCATCAACTATTTCATGTTGTATTTCTTCAATGGTCATTCTCTATCAGCTTTTGCTATTGAAATTATTACTTTTACTAATTCACTTATTTCTTTTGGCGGATTACCGTGATCAAAACTTTCTGTCTCATATAATTTACCGTCATAGATCACTCTCAAATTAGCAATTGCAGATGCGTCAACAAATCTGTTTTCTGAAGGAGCCTTTAACTTTTGAAGATCTTTAGGGTCTATTTTTAAATATAAATCTGTGATTTCTTGCCAATACGAATTTGGAATTTTTATAAATTTAGGTTTTCCATCCCGTTCATTTACAACCGATAACAGCTTATCTTTAACTATTATATTTAAATAATAACCTCTTGACATAGCTTGATATTCAATGCTTGTGTTTTTCATTTCTTCTTTTTGTTGTTGACTACATCCCTTCGCCATAAAAAGAGTTAGAAAAATAAGTGTTAGTGTTTTCATATATGTTTTTTATTTAAGAAAGCATCATTTGTGCTGTTTTGACGGCTTCAACCAAGATATCTATTTCTTCTTTGGTGTTATAAAATGCAAATGACGCTCTTAACGTACCCGGAATTTTATAAAAATCCATAATCGGTTGGGCACAATGATGTCCGGTGCGAACCGCTATTCCTAACTTGTCAATTATTGTACCAATGTCATACGGATGAATCCCTTCAATATTAAACGAAATTACGGAAGTTTTTTGAGATGAAGTGCCGTAAATTTTTAACCCTTCGATTTCTAAAAGTCTTTTAGTCCCATAATCCAAAAGTTCATGCTCATAAGCCGCAATGTTGTCAAAACCAATTTCATTGAGATAATCAATGGCGGTTCCGAGCACAATTCCACCGGCAATATTGGGTGTTCCGGCTTCAAATTTATGTGGCAATTCGGCATACGTTGTTTTTTCAAACGAAACGGTTGCAATCATCTCGCCTCCGCCTTGATAAGGTGGTAATTTGTTTAACCAATTTTCTTTGCCATATAAAATTCCGGTTCCGGTTGGTCCGCAGATTTTGTGACCTGAAAAAACGTAAAAATCACAATCCAATTCTTGAACATCCGGTTTTAAATGTGGGGTGGCTTGTGCTCCATCGATTAAAACCGCTGCACCAACTTTGTGGGCTTTATCAATCATCAATTTAATCGGATTGATGGTTCCCAATGCATTGGAAATATGATTTACGTTTACAATTTTCGTTTTAGCTGATAGTAATCGTTCGTATTCTGAAAGAATTAATTCTCCTGTTTCATTCATCGGAATTACAACCAATTTCGCTCCGGTTTTTTCGCAAAGCATTTGCCAAGGAACAATGTTACTGTGGTGTTCTAATGCAGAAACCATCACTTCATCCCCTGGTTTAAGAAAACTCGCAAATCCGTTGGCTACCAAATTAATTCCGTGTGTTGTTCCGGATGTAAAAAGCACTTCGTGACTGAATTTGGCATTAATGTGCTGTTGAATTTTTATCCGCGAAGCTTCATAAGCATCTGTTGCCAACTGACTCAAGGTGTGAACTCCACGGTGAATGTTGGCGTTAATTTCTTTATAATAATTCGCTTCAGCTTCAATAACTTGAGTTGGCTTTTGCGAAGTGGCGGCATTATCGAAATAAACGAGTGGTTTTCCATTTACTTTTTGGTAAAATATGGGAAAATCGTTTCTGATTTTTTGGATATCTAACATTTCTTTATTTAGAAAAATTCTAAATACAAAAGTAGTAAAAATGATTCCTTATTTGCCACCAATTCACGAATTTTTATGAATTGTGATAGTCTTAATTATCAAAATCATTTCTGTTTTCCTTTGTATATTTTTATAAATTGCAACAAATAATTTTAAAATGAAAAAGTTTCTCAAGTATTTCGGTTTACTTCTTTTGGTAGTTCTACTCTTTGTTGGTTTTACCACCTATCCAAAATTGGATATTCTTTCAGGTTTTGCGGCTAAAAGTGTGGCTTCAGGGATTTTCATTGATAATCGGCCCATAGAAGTGATTCAACAAGGTGATAATGACATTGATTTAGTTCGATTGGCAAAAATTGAAATGAATAAAGAATCAAAATTTGCAACAGCTTCCGTTTATGGACTAAAAAAACGAAAAGCCATTTACCGCGAAGGTTTGGGAGCTACTTTGATAAACGATGATTTTGATGAAACAAAACCGTATTTGGTTCCGAGACGAACAAAAATTGAAACGAATTTGCCTTTTCCGTATGGGAATTTAGAACCTAACGATTCAATTTTCTCGGAAGTGAATTACGAAAAACTCAATTTGGCTGTTGCCGATGCATTTGACAAAAAAGGTGAAAAAACCAAACGAACACGAGCTCTTTTAGTGATTTATAAAGATAAAATCATTGCGGAAAAATACGAAGACGGTTTTTCTAAAAACACTAAATTTTTAGGTTGGTCGATGACAAAAAGTATCACAGCAACTTATTTTGGAATTTTGCAAAAGCAAGGCAAAATTGATATTACTAAACCCGCTGGTTTAGCGGAATGGACGAAAGATGAACGTTCTAAAATTACATTACATAATTTAATTCAAATGAATTCCGGTTTGGAATGGGAAGAAGATTATGGGAAAATATCTGATGTAACCAAAATGCTTTTTTTAGCGGGTGATATGGCGAAAATTCAATTGGAAAAACCCGCTGCTTTTGAACCGAATACGCATTGGAATTATTCCTCCGGAACGACAAATTTGCTGTCGGGAATTTTACGAAGACAATTTCAAAATCACCAGGATTATTTGGATTTTTGGTATGCTTCGTTAATTGATAAAATCGGTATGCATTCGATGTTGATTGAACCGGATATGTCCGGAAATTTTGTGGGTTCTTCCTATGGTTGGGCAACGACAAGAGATTGGGCGAAATTTGGCTTACTTTATTTGCACGAAGGCAATTGGAATGGCGAGCAAATTTTTGATAAAAGCTGGGCGAAGTATGTGGCAACTCCCACACCAACTTCCAACGGAGAATATGGTGGTCATTTTTGGTTGAACTCCGGTGGAAAATATCCTGATGTACCGAAAGACATGTATTTCTGTGGCGGATTTCAAGGTCAGAAAGTGATTATTATTCCGAGTAAAGAAATGGTGATTGTTCGTTTTGGATTAACGGAAGATGAGGATTTTGATTTTAATGGGATGATGAAAGATGTTGTTGAAAGTGTAAAAAAGTGAATAATATGTTAATAACTTATTATATTAATAATCTTTTGTATTTGGTATTTTAGCAAAATATAAAAAATTATGAAAGATAACAGAGCCGTAACCTATAGCCTCCTTGCACATATCAGAAATACTGGAACCTTAATTAAAGGACCTATTGATGTTTTCGTACCACTCATAAAAAGATCACTTCATATATTAAATAAAAAAGGAGTTTTTAAAGGTAAATCTATTTTAGAAATACAAACAATATCTAACGATTTATACAGTATTGATTTTCCTATTCCTGTTCTCAAAACAATTTTGCATAAGATTGCTTTAGATGTTAATATAAATGGAGACAATAACTTTCAAATGTTTAATGATAATTCCTTTATTTTGAAGGATTTCTATTTTGAGGATTTTGAAGATAAAATTCAAGAAAGTATTAGAGATGTTGAAACTATTGAAAAGTTATTTATTGATTTTGCAAAAGTCAATAATATTGATTTAAATGAAACGAATTCAGTAATTAAGTTTATAGAAAAAAACAAAGTTTCCATCTCAAAATATATTTCGAACTATCAATTTAAAAACGGTTTCGATTATACCGTCGAAGCGAGATTTATTGACTTTTTTAAACAAATTCCTAATGTATATGAAATTATAAGAAGAATTTACCTAGGCTCAATAATTACAAGCTTTCTGGAGTTTAAATCTGAAAAATTAAATAATAATGTTGAATTATTATTTGACACAAATTTTATCATAAGTTTAATGGATTTAAATACTCCAGAGTCCACTCATACTTGTAATAAATTACTTGAAGTTTGCAAAAATTTAGGTTATAAATTCACAATATTATCTGATACAATTGAAGAAATTAAATTTTTACTTACCAAAAAAGCTGAGAACTTTTCAAATACATTTCTTGGAAAAAAAATTAACCCGGAAGACATTTATAATGCTTGTGATAGGAGGAATTTGAATAGAAATGATATTGAGAGAATTGTTGACAACATTGAGGATACCATAATAAAACACGGAATATTTATAATCCCTCATACTGAACCGATAAGGAATAAAGCTAAATTAAGCAAAGAGTATGAATTATTCAAAGAAATGAGAAATTCAAAAACTTCAGCTTTACACGATGCAACAGCGATTTATTACGTTAGAGAAAAAAGAGGTAAACGAATTAAAGAATTTGAAAAAGTAAATTGTTGGTTTGTAAATAATTCCATTTCTCATAATTCAGAACAAATTGGTGATAACTATCAAATTGAATTTCAAAATGAAATAATTAGAGCAGATGAACTGTTAAACATTTTATGGCTATCAAATCCGAGTATCAATAATAAAATTGAAAATGATGATTTAATAGATATCGGATTAACATCAATAGTTGCATTCACTTTAAATGATTCCTTACCAAAATCAAGTATTATTAAAGAATTGGATGACAATATTCAAAAGTATCGTGATGAAACAATATCAGACAAGGATATTATTTTAATATCTACAAGAATATCTAACAGACAATTGAAAGATATTTCAAGTTTAAATTCGCTTGCAAATAATGATAAAGAAGAATTCGTTAGAAAATTGAAAGATGAAGCTTCTAAACAAGAGATTGAGGAAAAACAAAGAATTGAAAAACTTGAAAAGTTATTTGAAAAATTTGAAAAACAAATAAGTTCTTTAGATAAAGCTAAAGTAAAAATAAAGAATGATAAAGTATCTTTAGACTCTGAGAGAGAAAGACTTAAATCTGAGAATTCTGATAACCTTAAAAGTTTAAATGAAGAAAAAATTAAAAGGATAAATTCTGAAAATAAATTGAAGAAGATCGAGAGAGAAAAATTTATTAAGAAAAAAGTTTCTAAATGGAGATCTTGGATTTATTTGTTATTACTATTTTCTATTGTTTTTTTCATTACATCACTCTCAATATCTTTAACTAAAAATAATTATGAAATAACGAGCTCACTAAGAGAAACTATTAAATTTGAATCCTCAGACAATTATGCAATAATTTTTATGAGTTTATCTTCCACTCTCTTTATTGTTTTTATTGCTTTTTATGGAATAAGATTTTTAAATAATTCAGTTGTAGAAGCATATAAAAAGACTATAGAAAT
>JAUXNR010000149.1 GCA_030682755.1 Flavobacterium sp. | reverse complement strand
TATCCAAACTCATCTGCCACAATTGATAATGTTTCGGCATCCAAACGTTGGTTCATGGTTACCATGATACCAAGAGACATACATGTTCCAATCACTTTGGTAATTGGCACATCCATCATGGTTGCAATTTCACCAACAGTTACAAACTCTGTAACTTTTAAGGTTTTGCTTCCTTCTTCAATAGCTCTTTGTTCATCGTCCGTTCTCTGACGGTGAGAATCTCTTTTATCTCTTCTGTATTTTGAAGCTTTGCTTTTATTTCCTTTACCTTGAAGTTTTTCAAGTGTTTCGCGGATTTGTTTTTGTACTTCTTCCTCCGTTGGCTCTACTTTTGCAACTATAGCCGGACGGTTTCCGCTTTTAAACATACCGCCACCCCCTTGAGGTCTTGGTGTTATTTTTGCTCCGCCACCACCTGAAGTGTTTTGACCCGCATTAGCATTGCCTCCAAAACCTGGCTTTGGTGCAATTCTTTTTCTTTTGTTTTTATTAGGATCTCCGGCTCCGGCAGGTGTATTTGGCTTTTGTGAATTTGGAGTAATTTTTGGCTCCTCCTTTTTCTTTTTAGGCTTATTGAACTGACTTAAATCAATTTTTTGCCCTGTTGAAGTAGTACCGGAAAGCTTATGGTATTTTGTTGCAATTTTATCGTCTTCAGGAGATGCTTCATCAGCAGGAGATTCGGTTTGTTCTGTAGGCTTTTCAACTTTAGTAACTTTAGGTTCTACTGTTTTTTCTACTTTAACTTCTTCCTCAACTTTTGGAACAACAACTTCTTCTTTTGCAACAATTTCTTGTTTCTCAACTACAGGAGCTTCTTCTTTCTCGATTACTTTTTCTACAGGTTTTTCTATAGCTTTTTCAACCGGTTTCTCAACCGCTTTTTTAGGCTCTAAATCAATTCGGCCTACCGCTTTTGGAGCAGTTACAATTGCTTTGGCTTTAACAACTTCAAGACGTTGTTTTTCCTCTTCTTGTTTTTTCTGTAATTCAATTTCTTTTTCGCGTTCAATACGTAAAGCTTCTTTTTCTTTGCGTTTTTCCTCACTCACTTCTTTTGAAGCTTCCTTCTTCCCTTTATCTCCCGCAAATTCATTACAAAGAATGTCATAAACGCCTTCAGAGATTTTAGTATTCGGACTTGCTTCAATAGCCACGCCTTTATCTTTAAGATAATCAACCGCTCGCTCTAAAGAAATATTTAATTCTCTTAAAACTTTATTTATTCTTATATTCTTCTCTTCAGACATATAAATTGTTTAGTTTATTCTTTTTTGTATGCTTTATTAATTTTCGAACTCGTCTTTTAAAATTCTCATCACTTCAAGAATAGTCTCTTCTTCCAAATCTGTTCTTCTTACTAAATCTTCAACATTTTGTTTTAAAATGCTACGGGCGGTATCCAAACCAATTTTTGCAAATTCGTCAATTACCCATCCGTCGATTTCATCTGAGAATTCAGTTAATTCAACATCATCTTCTTCTGCAACACTTCCTTCACGTATTACGTCCAACTCATAACCTGACAAAAGTCCGGCTAGTTTGATATTATGACCTCCTCTACCAATTGCTTTGGATACTTCTTCTAATTTAAGAAATACTTCTGCCCTTTTTTTATCTTCATCAATTTTAATCGATGAAACTTTTGCAGGACTCAAAGCTCTTGTAATAAACAACTGACTGTTTGATGTGAAATTAATAACATCTATGTTTTCATTCCCTAATTCACGAACTATTCCATGAATTCTAGATCCTTTCATTCCCACACAGGCTCCAACAGGATCAATTCTGTCGTCATAAGAATCTACAGCTACTTTCGCTTTTTCACCCGGTATTCTAACCACTTTTCTAACAGTAATCAAACCGTCAAAAATTTCAGGAATTTCTTGTTCAAATAATTTTTCTAAGAACTTTTCTGAAGTTCTAGACATAATGATTTGAGGTTTGTTTCCTTTTAATTCAACTCCTTCAATGATTCCTTTTACGTTATCTCCTTTTCTGAAAAAATCAGATGGAATTTGCTTTTCTTTTGGAAGCACAATTTCATTTCCGTCATCATCTACCAAAATTACAACTCTCGGACGAACATGGTGCACTTCAGCAGTATAAATTTCGCCAATTAAATCTTTAAAATGTTTGTATAAGTTGGTACTGTCATGTTCGTGAATCTTAGAAATCAAATTTTGTCTTAGGGCTAAAATCGCTCTTCTACCCAAATCAATTAATTTTACTTCTTCAGAAACATCTTCTCCAACTTCAAAATCCGGCTCAATTTTTCTTGCTTCTGATAATGAAATTTCTGAGTTTTCGTCTTCAACTTCACCATCTGCAACAACCACACGATTTCTCCAAATCTCCATATCTCCTTTATCAGGATTTATAATGATGTCGAAATTATCATCCGATCCATATTTCTTTTTTAAAGCGTTTCTGAAAACATCTTCTAAAATTGCCATTAAAGTTACACGATCAATTGATTTGTCGTCTTTAAACTCTGAAAATGATTCAATTAATGCTAAATTTTCCATGCTAAATTGTAAAAATTTCTAAAATATTATTATAACTATTGCTTCTTTTATGTCACTCAAAGGGATTTCTACCTTTTTTTGTACGGTTTCTTTCCCTTTTCCAACTTTTTTGGGCTCTCTTGCTGTCCAAGTAAGTGTAATGGCTTCTTCTGAAACTGATTCTAATGTGGCTTCAAATTGTTCAGAATTGGTTTTTACTTTCAAAACCCTTCCTATATTTTTTTTATACTGTCTGATGGATTTTAACGGGGTTGAAACTCCGGCAGACGCTACTTCTAAGGAAAAATCAACCTCTTCCCTATCCAGATTGTGCTCAATCGCTCTACTGATATCAATACAATCCTGAAGCGTAACACCATGATCTCCATCAAGGGTAACCATTATTTTATTCGCATCAGAAATAGAAAAATCAATCAAAAACAATTCCGGTTTCTCTTCTAATCCTTGTTGCAACAATTCGAAAACTTGATTTTTAAAAGCCATATTTTTATAAAAAGAGGCACGCTTTGCGTGCCTCATTATTCAGTATCAAACAAATAATGGTGCAAATATAGTGATTTTTTTATAAAATAAAAATCATTGTATTTTGTTTAAAAATATTTGTACCTTTATAATATGAATTAACAAACTACAAAAACGAATAGCACACTTATGAAAAAAATTTTAATCCCCACGGACTTTTCAAAAAATGCCGAATATGCTCTTAAAGTTGCCGCACAAATTGCAAGAAAAAATGACGGCGAAATTATCTTACTTCATATTTTAGAACTTCCTCATCAAGCAGGAGATGCTCTTTCAAGCGGACATGAAATTCCTGAAATCATGTTCTTCAAAAGAGCCGCCATGCAAAAATTAGAAGATTTAATGGACTCTGAAATTTTTGAAGGCTTGAATGTTTCTGAAATTGTACAGTTTGATTTGGCTTTTGATGGCATTATGGACATTAGTAAAAAAAATAATGTTGATTTAATTGTAATGGGATCTCACGGAGCAAGTGGTTTTAAAGAAATGTTTATTGGTTCCAACGCAGAAAAAGTGGTTCGCTCTTCTGAAGTACCTGTGTTGATTATCAAGAACGAGATTGAAAACTTCAAAATCAATAAGTTTGTATTTGCCTCAGATTTCTCAGATGAAATAAAAGGACCTTTTGAAAAAGTAGTCGCTTTTGCAAATGCATTTGATGCTGAATTAAACTTGGTTATGATCAATACGCCTAACAGCTTTAAATCAACTTTGGTTTCTCAAGACATTATGAATAAATTCCTTGCCGGATTTTCAATAAAAAAACATGTCACACATATTTTTAATGATGCCAATGTTGAGAAAGGAATCCTAAACTTTGCAAAAAGTATTGATGCTGATTTAATTGGAATGTGTACACACGGTAGAAAAGGTTTATCTCACTTCTTTAACGGAAGTATCAGTGAAGATTTAGTGAACCATGCACTTAAACCGGTGGTAACTTTTAAAATTTAATCTTACTTTTATATAAAAACAAAAATCCCGTTTAAGACTTAAACGGGATTTTTGTTTTATAGAAATTGGAAAACTATAGTTCCAATGCTTTTTTAGGATTGTTATCCATCAATAATTCTGTTGGGTTTTCTAAACCTTCTTTCACAGCAACTAAGAATCCAACAGATTCTCTTCCATCGATGATTCTGTGATCGTAAGACAACGCCACATACATCATCGGAGCAATCACTACTTGACCATCTACAGCAATTGGACGCTCAATAATATTGTGCATTCCTAAAATTCCTGATTGTGGCGGGTTGATGATTGGTGTTGAAAGCATACTTCCGAAAACACCACCGTTTGAAATGGTAAATGTTCCACCTGTCATATCATCAACTGTGATTTGACCATCACGAGCACGAATGGCTAAACGTTTGATTTCTGATTCAATGCCACGGAAAGACAACGTTTCTGCATTTCTAACTACAGGAACCATTAATCCTTTTGGTCCGGAAACAGCAACAGAAATATCACAGAAATCATAAGAAATTTTGTGATCGCCGTCTATCATAGAATTTACATCCGGATAGAGTTGTAAAGCTCTGGTTACGGCTTTGGTAAAGAAAGACATAAAGCCTAATCCTAATCCGTGTTTGTCTTTAAAAGCGTCTTTGAATTCACTTCTTAATTTATTGACGTTGGTTAAATTAACTTCGTTAAACGTAGTTAACATCGCGGTTTCGTTTTTAGCAGAAACTAATCTTTCAGCTACTTTACGACGTAACATTGACAATTTTGTACGTTCTGAACCACGACTTCCTCCAGTTGGTGTTCCCATTGATGGAACTGCATTTACAGCATCGTCTTTAGTGATTCTTCCACCTTTTCCTGTTCCTACAATATCGGAAGGTTGAATATTTTTTTCGTCTAATATTTTACGAGCTGCAGGAGATGGTGCTTGTGTTGCATACGTTTTCTCGGCAACTGGAGCTGCTTTTGGTGCTTCTGCTTTCTTTTCTTCTGCTTTTGGTGCTTCTGCTGCTGGTTTTGCTTCCGCTTTTGGTGCATCACCACTTGGTTTTGCAGCTGAAGTATCGATCAAACAAACGACTGCTCCAACGGCTACGGCGTCACCTTCTTCGGCTTTTAGGGTGATGATTCCGCTGGCTTCTGCCGGTAATTCTAAAGTGGCTTTGTCTGAATCAACCTCAGCGATTGCTTGGTCTTTTTCTACGTAATCGCCATCTTTTACTAACCAAGTTGCTATTTCAACTTCTTTTATTGATTCTCCCGGAGAGGGAACTTTCATTTCTAAAATCATATCTAATATTTTGTTTAAAGTTTAAATTGTTTCAGGTTTCAGGTTTGAGCAACTTGAAACTTGAAACTTGAAACGAATTATTATCTAAATAAATTTTTATCGAATACCATTCTAATTGCATCAGCATGGCGTCTTCTGTCTCTGGTATGACTTCCTGCGGCCGGTGCTGCATAGGCTTTTAACGATGCTAATCGCCATTTTACCAAGTCAAAATTCATTAACATAAAACTGTATGCTCCCATGTTTTTGGGTTCTTCTTGTGCCCAAACGTAATCGTCTGCGTTCGGATATTTGGCGATTATTTCTTTTAATTGCTCGATTGGTAACGGAAATAATTGTTCGATTCGTACCAAAGCTACGTCATTTCTGCCTAAGTTTTCTCTTTCGGCTAAGATGTCGTAGTAGAATTTTCCGGTGCAGAACACAAGTGTTTTTACTTTCTTTTTGTCAACGGAATTGTCGTCGATGGTTTCTTGGAAACTTCCGTTATACAATTCTTCTTTTGTAGAAACACACAATGGGTGACGCAACAAACTTTTTGGCGAAAACACCACTAACGGTTTGCGGAACTTGGTTTTCATTTGTCTTCGCAACAAGTGAAAGAAATTGGCAGGCGTTGTACAATCTGCCACATACATATTATGGCGGGCACAAAGTTGCAGGTAACGTTCCATTCTGGCAGAAGAGTGCTCGGCACCTTGACCTTCGTAACCGTGAGGCAACAGCATCACGATTCCGTTTTGGTTGTTCCATTTGTCTTCGCCACACGAAATGTATTGGTCAATCATAATTTGGGCTCCGTTGGAGAAATCACCAAACTGAGCTTCCCAAATGGTTAATGCGTTTGGATTGGCTAAGGCATAACCGTAGTCGAAACCTAAAACGCCGTATTCGGAAAGGAAGGAGTTGAACACGCTGAACTTTCCTTTTTTATCTTTTAATCCGTTTAATAAGATTACTTCCTCTTCGCTGTCTTCCACTTTTACAACGGCATGACGGTGCGAGAATGTTCCTCTTTCAACATCTTGACCGGAAATTCTAACGTCGTAACCTTCGGTTAATAATGTTCCGTAAGCCAACGTTTCGGCAGTTCCCCAATCGATGGTATCGTTATCGTACATCGTTTTTCTGTCGGTAACAATTTTGTTGATTTTATTGATGAACTTTTTATCGGAAGGTAAGGTTGAAATGGATTCTGCAATAACATCTAATTTCTTTTTGTCGAAGGTAGTTTTCACTTTTTTCAACATTTCATCATCTGAAACTTGCTCAAATCCTTCCCATTCATTTTGCATAAATGGTGTGATGATGGTCAATTCCTTTTTGCGGGAAGCTTCTAAGTTTTGATCCAATTGAGCTTTGTAATCGCTTTCAATTTTGTTTACATAGGCTTGATCAACAATTCCATCTACGATTAATTTTTCAGCATAAATATCTCTTGGATTTCTGTGCTTTGCAATGATTTTGTATAAAACCGGCTGTGTAAAGCGAGGTTCATCACCTTCATTATGACCGTATTTTCTATACCCCAATAAATCGATGAATACATCGCGGCCAAAAGTCATTCTGAAATCTAAGGCAAAAAGCATGGCATGAACCACAGCTTCGGTATCATCTGCATTGACGTGAAGAACTGGAGATAATGTTACTTTTGCCACATCCGTACAATAAATTGACGAACGAGCATCGAGGTAATTGGTTGTAAATCCAACTTGGTTGTTAATCACTAAATGGATTGTCCCTCCGGTTTTGTAACCGTCTAATTGCGACATTTGCACAATTTCATACACAATACCTTGTCCGGCTACTGCGGCATCTCCGTGAACGGCGATTGGCAATACTTTTGAGAAATCGTTAGGAAAATATTTGTCTTGTTTTGCTCTGGTAATTCCTTCAATTACAGCACCAACCGTTTCTAAGTGAGAAGGGTTTGGAGCTAAGTTGATGTTGATATTTTTACCGGATTTTGTTTTTCTGTCGGCCGTTAAACCTAAGTGGTATTTTACGTCGCCGTCAAAATATTCTTTGTCGTAATCTTTTCCATCAAATTCGGAGAAAATGTCTTGGGTTGGTTTGCCAAAAATATTGGCTAAGATATTCAAACGCCCTCGGTGAGCCATTCCCATCACAAATTGCTCAACGCCTTTTTCGGCCGCAGCTTCAATTAAGGCATCTAAAGCCGGAATGATGCTCTCGCCTCCTTCTAATGAAAAACGTTTTTGACCTACATATTTAGTATGTAAAAAGTTTTCGAAAGAAACGGCTTCGTTTAATTTATTTAAAATATGCTTTTTCTGATCTCCGGAGAAATTAGGTAAATTATCATTGATGTTTAATTTGTTTTGAATCCATTCAATAACTTCGGGTTTACGAATATACATGTATTCAACTCCAATGGATTGGCAATAAACATTATCTAAATGTTTAACAATTTCACGCAATGTTTTTGGTTCATGACCTAAAACTTTTGCCGCGTCAAAAACAGTTTCTAAATCAGAAGCAGAAAGACCAAAGTTTTCTAACGCTAAAGTTGGTGCATAAGTTCTTCTGTCTCTAACCGGATTGGTTTTGGTAAACAAGTGCCCTCGGGTTCTGTATCCATCAATTAACTTAAGAACATTAAATTCTTTCTGTAATTTATCAGAAACTAAGCTGCAATCTTGATTTGCTGCAGAAAAATCTGCCAGTTGAGCTACTTGTTCTTCTCCCGAAACTTCCATTCCAAAGTCGAAACCTTGAAAAAAGGCTCTCCAACTGGGTTCAACGGCATCCGGATTAACGGTATACTGTTCGTATAAATCGGCAAAAAACTGTGTGTGTGCTGCGTTTAAAAAGGAAAACCTATCCATAATTAGTAGTAATAAACCTTATGTGTTAAAAATAGTTTTGCAAAAGTACAATATTTGATATAATCTTTTATTTATTTTTACATACTTTTATGTTATAAATTGCTAAAAAGATATAGTCATGAAAAAACTGAATTGTATGAAAAAATGGACAGCTTTGGTTGTGCTTTTTTTTGGAATGACCACAGCGTTTTCTCAAGAACAACCGGCTCCTAAAAATCCGTTTTGGTCTAAAGTCAGATTTGGTGGAGGTTTAGGGCTGAGTTTTGGAAATAACTATACTGATATTATGATTGCCCCCGGAGCAGTTTATGAGTTCAATCAATACTTTAGTTTAGGATTTGGACTTCAAGGGAGTTATGTAAAACAGAAAAACTTTTTTGAATCCTATATTTATGGTGCCAGCATGATTGTTTTAGGACATCCGATTCCTGAAATTCAATTATCAGCAGAATTAGAACAACTTCGGGTAAACACTACATATGAAGATAATTTAGGCTCTTTTAAAGATAATTTTTGGAACACAGGATTATTTTTAGGTGCAGGATATCGTACTAACAATGTCACTTTCGGATTGCGTTATAATGTGTTGCACAACAACAACAGGAATGTATATTCTGAAGCGTGGATGCCTTTTGTTAGAGTTTATTTCTAAACCAAACCTTCTGCCATTCTCTTTTTAAAATTAAAAAAGCAACCTGTTCGGCTAGTTCAGCAATGTCATCGCCGTTGAGTTTTTTGACTTCTTCTTCAGAAACATCAATGATGTAAAGCAAATTCAAATACTCAGCAAATTTGTATTGAATGAGGCGATATATTTTTTCGTGCAATTGAATTTTCAACTCATTTGGCGATGTGCTTAACGGAAAATCAACAGGTTCGTTAGCAAAATTGAAATCTTTGTTGAGTTGTCCAATTAATTTAAGATATAAATTTTCTTTCTCGGCTTCAGTTAAAAGATGATCTGTTGAAGTTGGAATGGGATACATTTTGATTCAAGAATTTTATTAAAGTTATTTTTTATGACCGCTACCCATTACCTTTCAATCATTACCTAACTACACTTTCCTCTT
>JAUXNR010000148.1 GCA_030682755.1 Flavobacterium sp. | reverse complement strand
TTGGTGTGCTTTTGTTAATTCAGCTTGCAACTGTTGTTTTGCCATTTCCAAATTTTCAATTTTAGAAATAAGTTTCAAGAGTTTACGCTCCAGCGAATCAATAATTTCCACCATTTCACTCATAAATGTCCGGATTCAATACTTAATCCACAAATTTAGTATTCCTGATTGATTAATACAATAAAAAAAAGTTTTTTTTAAAAAATTAATTAAATCATACATAATCAAATACTTACAAAATTTTATACGAATGGTTCTTTCTTAACGTTCCTTTTATTATATTAGCTTCACTAAACGCCATATTATGAGAGTTCTTCTTTTTATTCTTGTTTTTCAATTTAGCTTGTTTTCACAAGAACGTTATCCAAAAGACTATTTCCAATCACCTTTGGACATTCCGTTGCAGCTTTCCGGAACCTATGGTGAATTGCGAAACAATCACTTTCATTCCGGAATGGATTTTAGAACGAACCGTCAAGAAGGTTTAAACGTTTTTGCTGCGGCTGATGGTTATGTATCACGAATAAAAATTTCAACTTTTGGTTATGGAAAAGCCATTTATGTGACCCATCCAAATGGTTTTACCACCGTTTATGCTCATTTGTTAAAAGCTTCTCCCACTATTGAACGTTATATTAAATCAGAACATTATAAAGCAAAATCATTTGAGATTGATGTGTTTCCAAAGCCTGAAGAATTACCGGTTAAAAAAGGAGAAATTATTGCGTTTTCAGGAAATACAGGAGGTTCCGGTGGTCCGCATTTGCATTTTGAATTTCGGGATACAAAAACAGAATTTACTGTGAATCCTTTACTTTTCGGGTATGATTCTTTTCTAAAAGATACCCGGCCGCCCGTTTTACTGGGTATTGTTGCCTATCCTTTGCATGAAAACGGTAGTGTGAATCACTCTCAAGAACCTGTAGAAATCAATTTAGTGCAACAAAAAGACGGTAGTTATTTAGCCACAAAGGTTTTGTCCGATGGTGCCATTGGTTTTGGAGTGCACACCCACGATGTTTCTGATGGTAGTTATGGAAAAAACGGCGTTTATAAAATTCAATCCACTTTAAATGGTAAACCTTCCTTTGGGGTGCAATTTGATACTTTTTCTTTCGATGAAACCAGGCACATCAATTATTATATAGATTATAAACGTTATAAAAAAACAACGCAACGCTATCAAAAGCTTTTTGTGAAAAATCCGTATGAATTGAGTTTGGTTCAAAATAACCCAACAACCGGAATTATTGATGTGCAACCCAACATGAATTACAGTTATAAAATTATAATAGAAGATTTTAACAAAAATAAAACAACGGTAACTATCCCGATTCAGCATGCTGTAATGCAACCCAAAATTTTGAAAAAAGAATCAAAATCAATTTATAAAATCAAACATACTAACGAACACAGTTATGTTAAAGATTCTGTTTCTGTGTATATTCCTGAATTAACTTTTTATGAAGACACAACTGTTGATTTTGAAATTTCGGATGGTGTGATTCAATTTGGAACCAATGATATTGCTTTACGGTCTAATTTAACATTATCAATTGAAGCAAAAGGAATACCTGAAAAGGAACTTTCTAAGTATTTTATTGCCACCCTTGAAGGTACAAAAAAGAGTTACAATAAAACCTATTTGAAAGATAAGACCTTTAAATTATATACTAGAAATTTAGGAAAATTTGCTTTGGTTAAAGATGTTGTTGCACCAAAAATAACACCCATTCAATTTAAAGAAGCCCAATGGATGAGTACTCAAAAAGTAATGGAATTTACCATTTCAGATGATTTATCTGGGATTCAATCGTATAATGGCTATTTGAATGGCGAATGGATTTTATTTGAATATGATTATAAAACACAAAAACTCACACACGATTTTTCAGATAATGTCGTTAAAGAAGGTAGAAATGATTTGAAGTTAATAGTTGTGGATAATGTTGGAAATTCTACTATATTTGAAACACATTTTTTTAGAACACAAAAACCCTAAAACCATCTTTTGAAAACAAATATCCTATTTGCCTTATCGCTGTTGTTTCTTACAACCACCACGATGTTTTCGCAAACTGCACGAATTAAAGGCGTTATACTAGACGAAACCAATCAACCCGTTGAAAATGTTTCAATTACCTATGAAGACAAAGGAACTATCAGCAATGAAAATGGTTTTTACAGTTTGGTAATTCCGGCAAATCAAAAAATCACTTTGGTGTTTTCGCACATTACTTTAAAGCATGTTACCCTGAAATTAGAACTGAAATCCAATGAAGATTATGAATACAATTTCATAATGAAAAATAATGAATCGCAATTGGGAGAAGTTGTTGTTACTGCAGGAAACAGAAAACGAGTAGAAGGAATCACCACTTTGGAACCTGCTGTTATTCGAAAAATTCCAGGAGCCAATGCCGGAGTTGAAAATATTTTAAAAACCTTACCCGGAATCGTTTCCAATAATGAATTGAGTACGCAATATGGCGTTCGAGGTGGTAATTATGATGAAAACTTAGTTTATGTCAACGAAATTGAAGTCTATCGACCGTTTTTAATCCGTTCAGGGCAACAAGAAGGTTTGAGTTTTACCAATACCGATATGGTGCAAACGGTTGATTTTTCAGCAGGAGGATTTCAGTCTAAATTTGG
Source organism: Flavobacterium sp. (assembly GCA_030682755.1). GTDB lineage: Bacteria > Bacteroidota > Bacteroidia > Flavobacteriales > Flavobacteriaceae > Flavobacterium. Next base: position 2,842 of record JAUXNR010000148.1, on the reverse strand, counting down.
AGATCGGTTGTCATCGGTTTTAGATATTACGTATCGAATGCCAAAAAAATTCGGAGCCACTTTAGAAGCCAGTTTGTTAGGCGGTAGTTTGACTGTTGATGCCGTTTCAAAGAACAATAAGTGGACCAGTATTACCGGAGTTCGTTATCGAGATAACAGTCTTTTTGTAAACAGTCAGGAAACAGAAACCAATTTCAGACCTACTTTTTCAGATGTTCAAACCTATTTGACTTTTACGCCAAACAAGAGATGGCAATGGAGCTTTTTAGGAAATATATCGCAGAATAAATACAATTATCAACCACTTTCCCGACAAACAAACTTTGGAACCATTGACGAACCGATTGCGTTGCAAGTTTTTTATCAAGGACAAGAGAAAGATTCATACACCACTTATTTTGGAGCTTTAAAATCAACCTTTGACGTGAGTGACACTTTTACTTTGAAATTCATAAGTTCTTTGTATCATACCATTGAACAGGAGTATTTTGATATTTTTGCAGCCTATTTTTTAGGAGAAATTGATACCAATATTGGTTCAGAAACTTTTGGAGATGTTACGTTTAATCGCGGCATCGGATCACAGTTGAATCATGCTAGAAACGATTTGGATGCTTTGATTTTTAATGCTGAAGTAAAAGGGTTTCACAAGTTTGATGAAGCCACGTTAGAATGGGGAGGCAAGTTTACAAAAGAAGATATTAGAGACCGCTTGGTAGAGTGGGAGGTTATTGAATCTTTAGGATATAATATCAATCCGGAGAATATCATTCCGATAAATGATCAACCTTATAATCCGTTTACAGGACCTTTGGTTCCTTTTCAAAATATCAGAGCCACAAATTTCACCACCATTGATCGCTTTTCAGGATTTGTACAATGGAGTAAAAAATCGTTTTGGGGTTCTAATGAAATTTGGTACAATGCCGGAGTTCGAATGCACCATTGGCAGATTTCCGGTAAAGCAATTGAAACCAATTCCGGAACCGTTTTTAGTCCGAGAGCCCAATTTGCCATTAAACCAAAATGGGAGAAGGATATGGTCTTTCGTTTGGCAACAGGTTTGTATCATCAACCCCCTTTTTACAGAGAATTGCGTGATTTTAACGGAGAGGTACAATCCAATGTAAAGGCACAACAATCGTTTCATTTTGTTGTGGGTAATGATTACAGTTTTAAAATGTGGGACAGACCTTTTAAATTAATCAGTGAAGCGTATTATAAAAATTTGACAGATGTAAACACTTATACTTTGGATAATGTTCGCATTCGCTACCAAGCAAATAACGACGCTGTAGCCTATGCTTATGGATTGGATTTGCGTTTGAATGGCGAATTTGTTCCGGGTACAGAATCGTGGTTTAGTTTTGGCTATTTGAAAACCGAAGAAAATCAAAATGACAGAGGTTTCATTGCCCGTCCTACAGACCAACGCTTGAAATTTGGTATTTTATTTCAGGATTATGTGCCCAACATTCCAAGTTTAAAATTGTATTTGAATTTGGTTTACAACACCGGTTTACCGGGAGGTGCTCCCTCTTATGCAGACGTTTATGATTACCAACAGCGTTTGCGTAATTATGCCAGAGCTGATGTTGGTTTTTCTTATGTGTTGACTGAAAATAATCATTTGAAACCCGAAGGACATTGGTTGAAACGCTTTCAGGATGTAGCACTCGGTTTTGAAATTTTTAATTTGTTCAACAATCAAAATGCCATCACCAATACTTGGGTGAGAGATGTTGAAACCAAGAATCAATATGGTATTCCGAATTATATGACCACTCGTGTTTTTAATATTAAGTTGAATGCCCGATTATAAAAGTTGTTTAAATTTAGTATATTTGAAGTCTATACTATGAAGCTTATGAAGACCTCTGTTACTTGTTTTTCTTTGTTTGTTTTGCTTTTACTTGTTGGTTGTTCCAATGAAAAAGAGCAACCAAAAGTGATTTATGAAGAAACGTCACCAGTTACTATTGAAACAAAAATAGATTCTTCCAACATAAGAATAGCGGATTTACCGATTCATCTTGAAGGTACGTCTTATTTAATTCATCCTTTAGGAGATATTCGCGTGTATCAAAACAATTCCAGAAGTAGTTATGGTTCCGGAAAAACCAATACCATCAGTTATTCCATTTCAAATTATAACCGATATGAATTAACCGGTTATTTGGAGAATATTAAATTTCAGCACAAAGATTCCACTTCTTTACATCTTTTAACCAATAAGAAAGTGCAAATTCAAACGGTTACTTATCCTTTTGCTTTTGCTGAAAGAACCAAACAGCCGTTGTTGATTTATACTTTGGTGGACATGGATACCAATCGTGATGGAAATTTAGATTCTAATGATATTAAATCTTTGTATATCAGTAATATTGACGGCTCGAATTTCACTAAATTATCTGTTCCTTTTCATGAATTGATTGATTGGAATATTATTGATTTGAAAAACAGATTGTATTTCAGAACTACTGAAGATATTAATAAAAATGGAGCTTTTGATAAAAACGATGCCATTCATTATCAATATGTTGATTTGTTAGCCAAAGAATGGGTTGTGGAGACTTACAATCCGATAGAAAATTAAATCAGAATATCACTTTCTAAATCTGATTTTTCAATCGTAAAATTAAATCCGAGTTGTTCCATTAACTGAATAACCAAATTTTTATACCAGTTTTCAGATTTGGGATGGATGTATATTTTTTCAATTAATTGGTTGATATCGACATTAATTTTTACGCCATCATTCACGTTAATATTGTTTGAAGTAACATCAGAAATAATGCGAATCTCTCTTTCGTATTGAAAACTTTTTCGTTTGAATAGAAAG
>JAUXNR010000147.1 GCA_030682755.1 Flavobacterium sp. | reverse complement strand
AGTAAAAAAAGAACGCGTCGTTTTAGAAAATGAACATTTTGCAGTTGTGGTTCCTTTTTGGGCAATTTGGCCGTATGAAACATTACTAATCAGCAAAAGACATTTTGGAACCATTATCGCAATGACGAAGGAAGAAACCGTAGCGTTTGCAGAAATTTTAAAAGGAATCACAGTTAAATATGACAATTTGTTTGAAACTTCATTCCCCTACTCCTCCGGAATTCATCAGGCTCCGACAGACAGAACAGCTCATCCGGAATGGCATTTTCACATGCATTTTTATCCGCCTTTGTTGCGAAGTGCAACCGTTAAAAAATTCATGGTAGGCTATGAAATGATGGGTGAAGCCCAACGTGATATTTCTCCCGAAAAAAGTGCCGCTATCTTGAGAGACTTACCTACATTGCATTATAAATTAAAAAACTAACCAAAAAACATTGGGTACAATTATTAAATTCAAATATTACTTTCTGTTTTGTCATTCCGACGAAGGAGGAATCCCATAAAATATTTCCGAGATGTGATTCCTCCTTCGTCGGAATGACAAAATCAATAGATATTTAAGATACTAAGCACAAATAAAACAACAAATACTAATTACACCCAACTAGTTAAATAAACAATTTCATATGAATACAAGTTTTGAAACGCTGGATTATGTGATTTTTGTAGCTTACGCTTTGATGATTTTAGGCGTTGGCTTATACATGTCACGAACCAAAAAAGGACATCAAAAAAATGCAGAAGATTATTTCTTAGCCAGTAAATCATTACCGTGGTGGGCCATTGGAACTTCTTTGATTGCTGCGAATATTTCCGCTGAACAATTTATTGGAATGTCCGGTTCTGGTTTTGCAGTGGGTTTAGCAATTTCTTCTTATGAGTGGATGGCGGCCATCACACTCATCATTGTTGGAAAATACTTTCTTCCCATATTTATAGAAAAAGGAATTTATACCATTCCGGAGTTTGTTGAAAAACGATTTTCTACCAATTTAAAAACGATATTGGCGGTGTTTTGGGTGGCCTTATATGTGTTTGTAAACATTACTTCTGTTTTGTATTTAGGTGCATTGGCAATGAATACCATTATGGGAGTTGACATGATGTGGGCCATTATTGGATTATCTCTTTTTGCAGCAGCTTATTCCATTTATGGTGGATTAGCGTCTATTGCTTGGACAGATTCTATTCAGGTGG
>JAUXNR010000131.1 GCA_030682755.1 Flavobacterium sp. | reverse complement strand
AAGAGGGTTAGTAATGTCATTAAAATTTTCATTGTATTCCTTCGTATAATGCATTTATTCAATCAAACGTTACAATCTGATTGAAGTTCTATGAGACTCATGGTTCTCACAAAAGCTAATAATAAACAAGTTTTTTTCCTTTTTGGGTAATACACCAGCACATAAAACGTCTTGTGTTAGCTTTACGAAATCATCTATAGGATGCTAAGGAGAAGATTTACTTCTACCTTTTATAACACGAAGCTATGAGATCTTAAACTATCACGGAAGTTGGAGGTGTGTTATGTATTATGTTGGGGTTGATATTGCCAAAGAGAAACATTATGTTTGTGTTTTAGATGAATCAAGAGAAGTGGCTTGTAAACCATTTTGGATTCATTCAGATATACTTGGTTTGATTGAGCTGTTGAAGCGTTTAGCTGAATTATCATTGGACAGCGATGACTTCACTATAGGGATTGAATCAACCGGAGCCTTTAGTGAAAACTTTTATTCGTACATCACGGAAGCCGATTATAAAGTGATACTGCTTAACTCGTATCAAACAGCTAAGTATAGAGACTTTTCTACGATGAAGAAGATTAAAAATGATTCCATAGATGCTTATGTCATAGCCGAACTATTAGCCAGTGGCAAATACAAAGCGAGTCATATTAGTGATGAGGAATATCATGATTTAAAGGTTTTGAACCGTCTGAAAAAATCATTGGACGATAAGATAAAAACGGTCAAACGAGAGATATCGACTGTAATGGCTACGGTCAATCCGGAGATTGCCAATGTATTTCCAAATATCTTTACAAAAACGGCTTTAGAGATCATTAAAGGCTATCCAACGGCATTGGACATTCAAAAAGCCACGCCAGAAAAGCTGACCAGATTATTTCGACATATCAAAGGCAATAGCTTTAGCGATGAAAAGGCTAAGTACTTAATTGAACTTGCCAAATCTTCCATCTATACAGGTCGAGCTTATGAATCGAGAGCTTTAATGATCAAAACTAATATTAAGATATTAGAGCTTTTAATTCAAGAAAAAGATGAAATTGAAGTACAAATCCAAGAACTAATTGATAAGCGATTTGATGATGATATTTCAAATATTGATAATCTTAAGACCATCCCAGGGGTTGCAGAAAAAACCATCGCAGCCATTATAGGTGAATGTGGTGACTTACGAAGGTTTGATTCGGCCAAAGCGTTTATCGGCTTTTTAGGGCTTTACCCTACGCTCTATCAATCTGGTAAGTCTTTCTCCACAGGGACACTTGCTAAAAGAGGAATTCCTATAGCAAAACACGCTTTATATCTTGCAGCCGTTG
>JAUXNR010000130.1 GCA_030682755.1 Flavobacterium sp. | reverse complement strand
ACAAATACTAAATTACATCCCCAAAAAACATAGAACCTCAGAACCTCAGAACCTCAGAACCTCAGAACCTCAGAACCTCAGAACCTCAGAACCTCAGAACCTCAGAACCTCAGAACCTCAGAACCTCAGAACCCCTTAAACCTCAAAAAAAATGGCCCAAGTAATCGCACCCTTCAAAATAGTCGGAACATTAGACGACCTTAATTTCTACATCCTCGAAAACGAAAAAAACATTGTCAGAGAAAAAGGCGATACCGGAATAACTTCTGAACAATTTCATGCCAATCCCATATTTGACCCAATTAGAAAACACGGAATAGAATTCGGACATGCAGCAACGAAAGCCAAAACATTCCGCCGACTGTTCCACCCCTTTTTTGAAAGAGCAAAAGATGGAGCCTTTGCAGGAAGAGTAAACAAACTCCTTCTCGAAATCATAACTGAAGACCAAACCAACCCCCACGGAAGTAGAACAATTGCCCAAGGACTAAAAACAAACTACGGCAGAGAATTGATAATAAACTTTCAAGGCAACCGCCTAAAACCCCTTCAGGAAGTACTATCTAAAAAATGGAATTGGAATCCGGCAACACACGAAGTAAAACTGGAAGATATAAATGTAGCATCCGACATCCGTTGGCCGGAAAAAGCAACACACGTCCACATTGCCATGGCTACCTGCCATTGGAACTATGAAGCAGATACCTTTGAAACCTGCTTCAGCGAAGAAATAAGCATCGAAAAAGAAGAACCAACACAAACAATAACCCTCAAAACAGAAACCCCAAACCACCCCGGCCTAAAAATTACCGCCATCCTAATCGCCTTCTCCGAATACTACCGCAGAAGATACAAACCCCTCAAAAGAGGCCTAAACACCACCACAATTATTGCCGTAACAGAATAAAAAAGAGTTTGCAAGTAAGCCCGCGATAAAAAATCCGTGCCAATCAGTAGCATCCGTGTCATCCGTGTTCCAATATACACAACAATTATTGAAGTAATACAGTAAAAAAGAGTTTGCAAGAAAGTCCGCGATAAAAAAATCCGTGCCAATCTGTATCATCCGTGTCATCCGTGTTCCAATCTACACCACAATCATTGTAGTAACATAGTAAAAAAAATTAACCCAACTCTCAGCCGATAGGCTGCTTCTTCAATTCTTGTTTTTCACCTCACCCCAACCCTCTC
>JAUXNR010000129.1 GCA_030682755.1 Flavobacterium sp. | reverse complement strand
GAGAGGGTTTTAAATTGAAAATGGTCATAATTTCTTCTCCGGAAATGGGCGGTTGAAAATTTCGTACGTGATCGCGTTCTTCCACTTCCACAATTTTCTGACGAACGACCTTAAAATTATTATGGTATTTTTTAAATTTATTTGGGTTTTTTGTGGTAATGTCTGCTTCGCACAAAATCATTAAATCTTCGATGTCTTCGCCGGCATCAAATAATAAACGTCGCACCGCAGAATCGGTTACAATATCTTGTGAAAGTACAATAGGCCGTGAACTCAACATTACCAATTTAGAAACGTATTTCAATTTGTGGTTCAATGGCATATGCAATCTCTCGAAGATTTTCTTCACCATTTTTCCACCCAAAAACTCATGTCCGTGAAAGGTCCAACCTTGTTTTTTGTTGAACTTTTTGGTGGGAGCTTTTCCGATATCGTGTAGCAAAGCCGCCCAACGTAACCAAACATCATCGGTATTCGGACAAATATTATCCACCACTTCTAAGGTGTGATAAAAATTGTTTTTGTGGGTATGACCTTCAATTTCTTCCACTTGATTTAATGCGGTCAATTCCGGTAAAATTAAATCTAACAGGCCGGTTTGATACAATAAAATAAAACCAATAGAAGGTTTTTCTGTGGCTAAAATTTTGTTTAATTCATCCACAATTCGTTCACCGGAAATGATGTTGATTCGCTCACAATTTTTGGAAATGGAGGCTAATGATTTTTCTTCAATCGTAAAATTTAATTGTGTAGCAAAACGAATCGCACGCATCATTCGCAAAGGATCATCTGAAAAAGTGATGTCCGGATCCAATGGTGTTCTGATGATTTTATTTTTTAAATCTTCCAAACCGTTGAACGGATCAACTAAATCGCCGTAATTTTTTTTGTTCAAAGAAAAAGCCAAGGCATTTATGGTAAAATCGCGACGGTTTTGATCGTCTTGCAAGGTGCCGTTTTCTACAACAGGATTCCGACTTTCAAAATTATAACTTTCTTTTCGAGCACCCACAAACTCAATGTCAATTTCTTGAAAACGAAGCATCGCCGTTCCATAGGTTTTAAAAACCTGCACTTTTGGTTTGTTTGGAAGTAATTCAGAAACTTTGAGAGCCAAATCAATTCCGCTACCCACAGCAACAATATCGATGTCTTTTTTGAAATCTCGTTCTAACAGAAAATCACGAACAAAACCACCAATAACGTAGCTTTCCACGCCAAGTTCTTGTGCGGCTTGCGAGATGATTTTGAAGATGGGGTTATGTAGGGCTTGTGTGTAATTCATTTTTTTAATGTGGCAATTGGACAATGTGGCAATGTGACAATTCGACAATGTGACAATGAGAGGTTGCTTGTTAAAAATTGATTAATTGAAGCCCTACAAT
>JAUXNR010000122.1 GCA_030682755.1 Flavobacterium sp. | reverse complement strand
ACATTATGACATAGTGGGTTTGCCTACGGATGCTGAACGTTTACAGAAACAAGCAAGAATAAACGGTGTAACTTCTTTAGTTTCGATTCATGGCGTAGTATCCGAAATAGAAAAACAACAACTTATCTTGCAAAGCCATCTTTTTTTGATGTTAAGTGAACACTTACCTAATGGCGATTTTGAAGGATTTGGTATTGCTGTTTTAGAAGCAAATGCTTTGGGTGTTCCTGCTATTGGGACTCGTGATTCAGGAATAGCTGATGCCATACAAGATGGTAAAACGGGAATATTGGTTGATCCTCATGACCCTGAAGAAATTAAAACAGCTATTTTTACGGTTTTAAACAACTATAGTGTATATTCGTCAAATGCACGCAATTGGGCAATAGCCAACCAATGGCCACAAGTAATTAGTCATTATTTGAAAGTGATTCACTCATGAAACGAAAGAAATTAGTCATCATATCCCATACGGAGCATTACACCGATGAATCCGGAATCATTTGTGGTTGGGGGCCAACGGTTCATGAAATCAATTATTTAGCAGATTATTGGGAAGAAGTAGTTCATGTGGGGTGTTATTATAAACAACTTCCACCACCAAGTTCTGTGGCTTATTCGAAGAAAAATATTACCTATGTTCCCATCCCGGCGTATGGAGGAAGAAAAATACAAAATAAAATAGGCATTTTAACAAAAATGCCCCATATAATTAAAACGGTTAAGAAGCAATTGAAAGGAGCTACAGAAGTACAATTGCGAACACCTACTGCCATGGGATTGTTTTTATTACCTTTATTTACTTGGATTTGGAAACGGGATTATATTTTTTGGGTAAAGTATGCGGGAGATTGGGAGCAGGAAAAACCACCTCGTTCAAACGGATGGCAACGCTGGTTTTTACAACAAAAATGGATTGATTTTCCCGTAACAATAAATGGCTTTTGGCCCCATCAAGCACCACAATGTTATTCGTTTGAAAACCCTTGTTTAACAGAAGAACATTTGAGTAAAGGGAAAGTGATTGCTAAAACTAAACAGTTTACACCACCTTTTGTACTTACTTTTGTAGGCAGAATTGATCATGTAAAGGGCGTGAATCGGATATTAGATGCTTTAATGACAGTACCTTCAAATTTGATACAAGCAGTACATGTAATTGGTGATGGCCCAAATAGAAAATCTTGTGAATTGCAAGCCAATGTAATGCAACTTCCTATTTATTTTCATGGGTATCTAGACAGGCAGGAAGTGCATGATTTCTTGGCTCAATCCCATTTTTTTATGTTGCCCAGTACGAATGAAGGTTTTCCAAAAGTAATTGCAGAAGCAGCCTGTTATGGTACTATTCCTGTCGTTTCTAATGTGAGTAGTATCAAGCATTATTTAAATTCTTCAAATGGCTTTGTGTGGAATGTTAAAGGAGATGAATTATATGGTCAAGTAGTAAGAAATGCATTAGAATCTGAACCTAATTCTCTTGAAAAAATTTCCCATTCAATTTTGAAGCTAGCTGAAATGTTTACATTCGAAATGTATTATAAACATTTATGTGTTGATGTTTTTAAATCAAATTCAAAAAAATAAACATAAAGTGATATCTAATACACAATATAATCAAATAATAGCCTTTCATGTTGGATTGGGTTTGATAATTTATATTTTTGAACCCATTGCCATACTTTTTGGTTTGGTGCTGTTGTTTGGAGGAATTTACTGGATATGGCGTAATAATAATCAAAACGAAGAGGCTTTACTTGTATGTGCTTATCTAATGGGTGTAGAAGTTTTTCTACGAATGACAAAAGGTACAATAAGTCATGAGTTTGTAAAATATGCTATCATGAGTTTATTGTTGTTAGGCATGTTTTTTAAAGGCTTTTCAAGAAATGCAATTCCATATTGGATTTTTTTCGTATTGCTTTTGCCAGGTATTGTGACGGGCATGTTAGCTATTAGTGGAGAAGAACGATTTCGACAAATACTTATGTTTAACCTCTC
>JAUXNR010000121.1 GCA_030682755.1 Flavobacterium sp. | reverse complement strand
ATGCCAATGTTTAACCAAATATGATGTCCAGAAACTTTTATTTTATAATCAGGTTCAACTTTTTCTTTCAGTTGTTCGCAACTGTTTAAAATGTCATCATAGGATTTGGTCACTACTTTATCAAAGCGATACCGTAACGATATTTGTTCATCTATATCCATCTAAATGTGGGAATGTTTTGGAAGTACTAATTTACGAATAATAACTTGAAACGAAAAATAAGTGGCTTTATTTTTAAAAAAGCGGCTTAAAAATCTAATTCGGCTTCGCTTTAAGTTTAAATGGGATACTTCAAACAAAAAACCTACCTTTGCAAAATATTAGAAATTAGAAGTATGAGTACTATTGTTGCCATTGTAGGAAGACCAAATGTTGGAAAATCAACACTTTTTAATCGTTTAATCAAACGAAGAGAAGCCATTGTTGATTCTGTAAGTGGCGTAACCCGCGACCGAAATTATGGAAAAAGTGAATGGAATGGAAAAGAGTTTTCTGTAATTGACACCGGAGGTTATATTAAAGGTTCAGACGACATTTTTGAAGCGGAAATCAGAAAGCAAGTAGAATTAGCCATTGATGAAGCTGATGTTATTATGTTTGTGGTAGATGTAGAAGAAGGCATAACGCCAATGGATGATGAAGTGGCAAAATTACTTCGCAAAATCACCAAGCCCGTTATTGTGGTGGTTAACAAGGTTGATAATGCCATGCGTGAAAAAGACGCTTATGAATTTTATAATTTAGGGTTAGGTGATTATATTACCATTTCAAGTACATCAGGAAGCGGTACAGGTGAATTGTTGGATGAATTGATTGCTGTTTTTCCAAACAAACCGGAACTAACTCAAGAAGAAATTGAACTACCCCGATTTGCAGTTGTAGGTCGTCCAAATGCTGGAAAATCAAGTTTTATCAATGCCTTGATTGGAGAAGATAGGTATATCGTAACAGATATTGCCGGAACAACGCGTGATTCTATTGATACAAAATACACACGATTTGGTTTTGAATTCAATTTGGTAGATACTGCCGGAATCAGAAGAAAAGCAAAGGTTAAAGAAGATTTAGAGTTTTATTCGGTGATGCGTTCTGTTCGAGCCATTGAACATGCAGATGTTTGTATTTTGATGATTGACGCCACTCGTGGATTTGAAGGTCAAGATCAAAGTATCTTTTGGTTGGCGGCAAAAAACAGAAAAGGAATCATTATTTTGGTAAATAAATGGGATTTGGTTGAAAAAGAAACCATGTCCACCCGTGATTATGAGGCAAAAATCAGAAAAGAATTAGAACCTTTCACAGATGTGAAAATTTTATTTGTATCTGCATTAACAAAACAGCGTTTGTTGAAAGCTTTGGAAGAAACTGTAAAAGTGTATGAAAACAGAAAACAGCGAATTCCAACTTCAAAATTCAACGATTATATGTTGAAATTGATTGAAGCTTATCCGCCACCGGCACTTAAAGGAAAATATGTGAAGATTAAGTATTGCATGCAATTGCCAACACCAACACCACAGTTTGTGTTTTTTGCCAACTTACCGCAATATGTAAAAGAAGCCTATAAACGATTTTTGGAAAATAAAATCCGTGAGCATTGGGATTTATCAGGAGTTCCGATTGATATTTATATTAGAGAGAAATAAAAATCAGATTTTTATTTTGAACCATTAAGTAATTAAGGTTCATTAAGTTTTATTGGCTTAATGAACCTTAATTGTTTATTGGTTTTTTGCTTTCAAATGTTAAAGTTTATGTAAGAAATTTTAACGTTTCATACTAAAATTGTTAATTCGCTGTTATAGAATTTTCTCACAGCTAAATTTTTAACATTGTATGTCTAAACATTTCCTAACCCTAGCTTTATTTTTTTGTATTTGTATCGCCAATAGTCAAAATTTTGTAACTGTTAAAGGTAAAATCATCGATGAAAACACCAAACTTCCTTTAGAATCAGCAACAGTTTTTTTAACTTCTAAAAAAGACTCCACTGTAATTGATTATACTATTTCCGAAAAAAACGGAAATTTTGAACTCAGAACGCGGAAGAGTGATCAAGGAGTATTTTTAAAAGTTTCCTACATGGGTTATAAGAATTTTAGAAAAGAAATCAATGATTTGAAAGAAAATTTAGAATTGGGATTTATCTCATTGAGTGAAAATGGCACTGCGTTAGATGAAGTTGTTATAAAAGGCGAAGCACCTCCCATCAGAATTAAAAATGACACCTTAGAATTTGATGCAGCTTCTTTTAAAGTAGGAGCTGATGCCAATGTTGAAAAACTCCTCAAACAATTACCGGGAGTTGAGATTTCTCCCGAAGGTAAAATTACCGTAAACGGAAAAGAGGTTAACCAAATCCTTGTGAACGGAAAACCATTTTTTGGTAAAGATGGAAAAATAGCCACTCAAAACCTTCCGGCTGATATTATTGAAAAAATACAAGTAGTTGACACCAAAACCAAAGCAGAAGAATTGTCTGGAGATACTGCTTCCGGTGAAGAAAAAACAATCAACCTAACCATTCAAGAAGATAAAAACAAAGGTTTTTTTGGTAAAATTATGGGTGGCTATGGTTCCGATGAACGGTATGAATCGAGTTTGTTGCTCAATTGGTTTAAAGGCGAACAAAAGATAAGTGTCTTAGCTTCGGCAAACAATATCAACTCGGTCGGGTTTTCAATGAATGAGATTTTTGATAATATGGGTGGCGGTAGGAATGTATCGGTTTATTCCAGTGATGACGGTTCTTTTGGAATCAACGGAATGAGTTTTGGAGGAAGTAATGGCATAACCACTTCCAATTTAGTTGGAATTAACTACGCAGACAAATGGTTAAAAAAAGTAGATGTAAATAATAATTATTTTTTCACCAATGCCGAAACTGAAAATGTAAATCGAACTTCACGGACTAATTTATTGCCTACTGAAACTACGTTTACTGAATCAAATTCTACCTCAAACCGAATTGGGAATTCGCATAATTTGAGTTTTAATTTCGAAATAAAATTAGATTCAACCGCTACGATTTATGTGGAGCCAAGACTTGTTAAAGCTTTAAATAAAGACCGTTTCAATACCAATCAAGAAACACGTAATCAGGCAAATGAACTTTCCAATGAAAGTAATTCAAATACATTTTCAGATGTAGATGATACTTCTTTTGAAAACAGTATTTACTTCTTTAAATCATTAAAAAAGAAAGGGCGTGGAATTTCTGCTTCGTTGACCAATGAACATAAAAAAACAAACACTTTTTCTAATTTGAATTCTTCTACATTTTATTATTTAACTGGAGAACCGGATGATATACGAGATCAAAATGTCTTTAGGGACAGAAAATTTAATAAGATTGAAACAGAAGTTCGCTACAGTGAACCCATCACCGATTCATTAAAAGTAAGTGTAGCGTCGCAGTTTACTCATTATGCTTCTAAAGATTCAGATGCAACCTTTGATTTTGATGAAGTTGCCGGAAGTTATTCTGAATTTAATGCTCCGTTATCCAACGAAATTAATTCGAGTGTGTTGAAAATTCACCCATCTGTCAGATTAAGTTGGAATAAAAAGAATTTAAGAGCCGGATTTGGAGCAGGTCCTGAGTTTGTTACATTTAAAAACGAATCCGATTATTTGGCAGTTAATACACGATTGAATAAAAACTATGTTTTCCCAAGAGGTAATGCTAATTTATTTTACACAATCAGCAAAGGAAAATCTATTTATGCCAATTATACTTTTAAGATGGAGTTGCCACTGGCGAACCAATTTCTTCCGGTAGAAAATCTTTCTAATCCATTAAATACGATTGTTGGAAATGGCGACTTAAATCCTACGCAACAACATTCTATCTATTCTAATTTTAATAATTATGACTGGCAAACAAGAAGTGGTTTTTTCTTTTATGGCGGAATGACAATGTCTAAAGATCAAATAGTTTCTTCTACGGTTTATGATGAAAGTTTTAGAGCACAAACCACGTATGAAAATGTAGACAAGGGATTGAATAGTTATATGGGCGTTTCCTGGAGCAAATCATTCAAAAAAGAAAAAAGAAATTTGCGTTTAAGTGTTGGTTTAGATTCCGGTTACAACATCAATCAAGGATTGACAAATGCCGAATTGTACGAAGCAAAAGGATGGAGATTAGAACCACGAGTAAGTTTAAATTGGAGCATTGAAGATTTGGTGACCATCGCACCAACTTATAGTTACAATTTCAATTCAACCGATTTTAAAAATTATGTAATTGAAAACGCCAATAATTTTGTACACCGATTCAAAATGGAATTCACCAGTTATTGGCCTAAAAAAGTTGTTTTTGGTAATGATTTCGGATATACATACAATTCGAACATCGCCGATGGTTTTCAGAAAGATTTTTATCTTTGGAATACCAGTTTAGGTTATAATTTTTATAAAGACCGATTGCTTGCCAAAGTAAAAGTATATGATGTATTAAATCAAAATGTGGGCGTTAGAAGAACCATAACCCCAACAGCAATTACCGATACTGAAAATATTGTTTTACAACGTTATGTTATGTTTTCTTTGACCTATAAATTAGACAAGTTTGGAGGTAAAAAAGATAAAGAAGGTGGCATGTTCATCTTGGATTAAAACAAAAAGCGACTTGAATTTCAAGTCGCTTTTTTTATTAGTTTTTTTACCAACCACCGCTAGCACCGCCGCCGCCAAAGCCACCACCGCCGCCAAAACCGCCAAAACCACCACCTGATGATCCGCCACCAAAACCTCCGCCAAAGCTTCCGCCGCCACCGCGACCCATTCTGCTGAGAATAATTACATCAAGTAAATCAGGTCCTGAAAAACTGCCTGTGTTGTTGTTTCCTCCATTTTTTTTATTTGAAAAAACAATCAGCATGATAAAAATAAAGAGAATTACTAAAAAGATAAAACCACCACCGTCATTTTTATTTTTTAAGTCGCTTTTATATTCGCCACTCATCACTTGCATGATGGCCGATGTTCCCTTGTCTATTCCCTCAAAGTAATTTCCTGATTTAAATTCCGGTTTAACAACTTGTTCAATGATTCGTTTGGCTAAAGCATCTGTTAATAAATGTTCCGCTCCATAACCTGATTGAATGGACATTTTACGGTCATCTTTTGCAATCAAAAAAACAATTCCGTTGTCTTTGCCTTTTTGACCAATTTTCCATTTATGACCCAAATCAGTGGTATATCGGTTGATATCATCGCCTCCTGTTGTGTTAATTAATAAAACCAATATTTCAGTTGAAGTACTGTCATAATAGTTCTTTAATTTTTCATACAAAAAACGGTATTCATTTTCAGATAGCGTTTTTGTACCATCAATGATAGGTTCAATTTTAGAAGGAGGATCCGGTATTTTGCTGCTTTGAGAATATCCAACAGATGAAAGTGTTGAAAATGTCAAAAGCAATAAAACCGCGATTATTTTTTTAATGGAATTATGCATTATCCTTTGGATATTTCGTTGGAAAGTTCATTGGAATCGTCTTGTTGAAAAGGAAAGTTGTGTTTCAGTTTTTCACCGGCTCTTAAAATGCCTTCAATCAATCCTTTTTTGAATTGCTTTTTTTTGAAGTTGTCAATAACTATGTCTTTGGTACAATCCCAAAAATCTGATTCCACAACATCATTTATGCCTTTGTCACCAATAATAGCAAAGGTGTGGTCTGTTACGCCAACATAAAACAAAACGCCATTTCGGAGTGCTGTTTCGTCCATTTTAAGCTGATGAAAAACCTCTTGAGCTCTTTCAAGAGGTTTTAAATCTGTATGATTTTCAATATGAACTCGAATTTCGCCGGAGGTATTTTGCTCAGCAAGGTGAATTGCATGAACAATTTCTGCTTCTTCCTCAGCGGTTAGAAAATCTTCAACAATTGACATACTACTTAAAAATTAAAATTTACATCCGGTGCAACATCGGCTCCTTCAACAGATTTGAAACGTTCCATTTCTTTGAAGCCCATAATTCCGGCAAACAAAACAGTTGGAAATGATTTGATTTTTTTATCATAAACATTAACCGTTTCGTTATAGCGATCTCTAACTACATTGATTCTGTTTTCTGTTCCTTCCAATTGTGCTTGTAATTCCAAAAAGTTTTGATTGGCTTTTAAGTCAGGATAACGCTCAACTGTTACCAACAAACTTTTTAAAGCTCCAGCAAGACCATCTTGTGCTTGTTGAAATTGAGCCATTTGTTCCGGAGAAATGTTGGTTGGATCAATTGTAATTGAAGTTGCTTTTGCTCTAGCTTCAATAACTGCTGTTAAGGTTCCTCTCTCAAAATCTGCAGCACCTTGAACGGTTTTTACAAGATTTCCAATTAAATCGTTTCTTCTTTGGTAGCTGCTTTCCACATTTGACCAAGCAGTTTTTGCATCAGCTTGAACAGCTACTAATCCATTATAGGATGAAATAGCCAAGATTGCTAATAAGGCAATAATTCCAACAGGGATTAACCATTTTTTCATATTTATTTGTTTTTTAAAGGTTTGATGATGTTTTTCTAAGTTGCTAAGTTACTGAGGAGCTGAGTTTTTTATTCTGTTTGAATTAATTTTGCGATTAATTATTGCCATTTTCCAATAGCCATTTCTAAAGTCCTTCTTTAATCTGCTGCAATTGAGCCTTTATTCCTTCCAATTTATTGATGATTTCAAACTTATCTAACGACTTTTTTTGTCCTTCTTTCAAATGAATTTTCGCTCCATCCAAAGTAAAACCTCGTTCTTTAACTAGATGGAAAATCAATTGCAGGTTTTTCACATCTTCGGGTGTAAACATCCGATTGCCTTTTGCGTTTTTTTTAGGTTTTAAAATGTCAAATTCTTTGTCCCAAAATCTTATTAATGATGCGTTTACATCAAAGGCTTTGGCCAATTCGCCAATACTGTAATATCTTTTTTCCGGAAGGTTTAAATGCATTAGTCTAGAGCTTGATTTTCTTGGTTAGCAATTTTTGAAATGGCAATATATTCTTCAGCGGAAATACTTCCGTAGTAAAAGTTAATCGGGTTAATCGGTTCACCATCTTTATGCACTTCATAATGAAGGTGAGGGGCTTCACTTCTTCCGGTGCTTCCCACAAATCCGATAATGTCTCCACGTTTCACTTTTTGTCCGGCTCTTACCTTATACTTGCTCAAATGGGCATAATAAGTTTCATAGCCATAACCGTGTTTAATTACAATTAAATTACCAAAACCAGACATTGAATTATCTGCTTTTTGAACAACTCCATCGCCACTGGCATAAATTGGAGTCCCAGTTTTAGCCGTGAAATCCATACCGTAATGGAATTTTCTAATTTTGGTAAACGGGTCATTTCGATATCCAAAACCTGAAGCCACTCGAGTTAAATCTTCATTTTTAACCGGTTGAATTGCCGGAATTGCGGCCAACAGTTTTTCTTTATCTTTCGCCAAACGCAAAATTTCATCTAATGATTTTGATTGAATGGCCAATTGTTTTGAAAGCATGTCCACTCTTTTTGTGGTATTGATGACCAATTCAGAATTATTATAACCTTCTAATTCTTTGTAACGATTTACTCCGCCAAATCCGGCTTTGCGTTGTTCGTTTGGAATGGGAGAGGAGTTAAAAAAGACACGATATAAATTGTTGTCTCTTTCTTCAATGCTTTCAATCACTTCATCCAATTGATTCATCTTTTTATTTAAAATGGCATAGCGTAATTTTAAATTGTCAATTTCACGAGCTTGTAATCGGTCCTTTGGTGTTTCAAAATAAGGTGTGTTTATTAATAACACAAAACAAAGGAAACCAAACAAAGCAGCAGAAACCAGAAATAACGCGATATAACCAAACTTCCGGCCCTTTTTTGGACTGATTTTTTTATAAGCTAAACTTTCGGTATCGTAATAATACTTTACTTTCTTCGACATTTCTTAAATTATACTATTTTTGTGCTTTCAAAAAGGATTAGACGAACAAATTTAAGAAATGTTTCATTCTAATACTAATTTAATTTTTTTGCAAAAAGGTGTTTGTCTTTAACGATAAAAATCGTTTTTTCATATAAAACCAAGCTAACCTTTTGAAAACTAAACTTTGACAATTTTTTAAAATGAAATCACAAGATATTCGCAAGCAGTTTCTACAATTTTTTGAAAGTAAAGGACATTTAATCGTTCCTTCGGCTCCTATTGTTCTGAAAGACGATCCAACCTTGATGTTTAACAACTCGGGTATGGCTCAGTTTAAAGAATATTTTTTAGGAAATGCCGAACCCAAAAGCAAACGAATTGCCGACACCCAAAAATGTTTGCGAGTTTCCGGAAAGCACAACGATTTGGAAGATGTTGGTTTTGATACCTATCATCACACCATGTTTGAAATGCTTGGCAACTGGTCTTTTGGTGATTATTTTAAAAAAGATGCCATCAATTGGGCTTGGGAATTGTTGACGGAAGTTTATAAAATTCCGAAAGAAAATTTATATGTTTCTGTATTTGAAGGAAATCCGGAAGAAAATGTGCCTTTCGACCAAGAAGCGTGGGATATTTGGAAGGAATTGATTGATGAAGACCGAATTATTCTTGGAAATAAAAAAGATAATTTTTGGGAAATGGGTGATCAAGGACCCTGCGGACCTTGTTCTGAAATTCACGTTGATTTGCGTTCGGAGGAAGAAAAAGCAACGGTTTCCGGAAAAAGTTTGGTGAATAACGACCATCCGCAAGTAGTGGAAATTTGGAACAACGTTTTTATGGAATTCAATCGTAAAGCCGATGGTTCGTTAGAAAAATTGCCTGCTCAACATGTGGATACCGGAATGGGATTTGAACGTTTGTGCATGGCTTTACAAGGAAAAACGTCCAATTATGATACGGATGTTTTTACGCCATTGATTGAAAAAGTAGAACAAATTACAGGGTTAAAATATACTTCGAACGAAATTAAAAATATAAGCGAAGAACAAAACAAAATCAACATTGCGATTCGAGTAATCGTTGATCATATCAGAGCAGTTGCTTTTGCGATTGCCGATGGTCAATTGCCTTCCAACACAGGAGCAGGTTATGTGATTCGTAGAATTTTACGTCGTGCGATTCGTTACGGATTTACTTTTTTGAATACGAAAGAACCTTTTATTTATGAATTAGTCGCTGTTTTAGCGAATCAAATGGGCGAGTTTTTCCCTGAAATTAAATCGCAACAAACTTTGGTTACCAATGTAATTCGTGAAGAGGAAGCTTCGTTTTTGAGAACATTAGATCAAGGTTTACAATTGTTGGAAAATGTAGTTTCAGAGACAAAAGGAAATGTAGTTTCAGGAGCAAAAGTTTTTGAATTGTATGATACGTTCGGTTTTCCAAAAGATTTGACGGCTTTAATTTTAAAAGAAAAAGGTTTTAGTTATAAGGAAGAAGAATTTGAAGTGGAATTGCAAAAGCAAAAAGCCCGTTCTCGTGCCGCTTCAGAAGTTTCAACCGAAGATTGGTCGGTTTTAATTCCCGGAAATGTTGAAAAATTTGTTGGATATGACCAAACCGAAAACGAAGTAAAAATCACTCGAATTCGTAAAGTAGATTCTAAAAAAGACGGAATTTTATACCAAATCGTTTTAGACAATACGCCGTTTTACCCGGAAGGTGGAGGACAAGTGGGCGATAAAGGAACTTTAATTTCCGCCAATGAAACCATTGAAATCATCGACACCAAAAAAGAAAATAACTTGATTTTGCATTTTGCCAAACAACTTCCTGAAAATGTGGAAGCTGTTTTTGTAGCAAAAGTAAATACAGATTTAAGAACTTCGACTTCCAAAAATCACTCGGCTACGCATTTGATGCATTTGGCTTTGCGAACCATTTTAGGAACGCATGTGGAGCAAAAAGGTTCGTTGGTAAATCCGAATTATTTGCGTTTTGACTTTTCGCATTTTTCAAAAGTTTCTGATGAAGAAATTAAACAAGTGGAAGATTTTGTTAACCAAAGAATTGAAGAACAATTGCAATTGGTTGAATACCGAAATATCCCAATCAAAGAAGCATTGGACAAAGGTGCAATGGCTTTGTTTGGCGAAAAATACGGGGATTCTGTTCGTATGATTGAATTTGGCGATAGTAAAGAATTGTGCGGAGGAATTCACGTAAAAAACACAGCAGATATTTGGCATTTCAAAATTATTTCTGAAGGTGCTGTAGCAGCGGGAATTCGTAGAATTGAAGCAATTACCGGTGATGCGGTGAAAGACTTCTATAAAAACCAAGAAAACACGTTAGCGGAATTAAAAGAAACATTGAAAAACCCGCAAGATATATTAAAATCAGTGGTTTCTTTACAAGACGATAATGCTAAATTGAAAAAACAAATTGAGCAATTATTGCGTGAAAAAGCCAAGAACTTAAGAGGGGAATTGGCTTCAGAATTACAAGAAATTAACGGCATAAAATTCCTATCCAAACAAGTTGATTTGAATCCGGAAGGAGCAAAAGATTTGGCTTATGAGTTAGGGAATTTAGGCACTAATTTATTTTTAGTTTTGGCTACAGCCGAAGATAATAAACCGATGTTAACGTGCTATATCTCAAAAGAATTGGTTGCTTCGCACAATTTAAATGCCGGACAAGTTGTTCGTGAATTAGGAAAATATATCCAAGGCGGCGGCGGAGGACAACCGTTCTTTGCAACAGCCGGCGGAAAAAATGTGGATGGAATTAAAGAAGCTTTGGAAAAAGCGGTTGATTTTATAAAATAGTTTATAAATGAACTTCAGAACCCAAATCTCTTTATCAAAAAGCAACATTCAAATTGATTATTCTTCAAGAGTGGTTTTGCTAGGGTCCTGTTTTGCCGAAAATATTTCCGAGAAATTTAGTTATTTTAAATTTCAGCATACG
>JAUXNR010000120.1 GCA_030682755.1 Flavobacterium sp. | reverse complement strand
TGTATGCTTGAAAACCACAAAAGGCTGCTCTCCGTAACCCATTTCTCTCATATATTCTTTCGCCATTTCCCTGAATTTGTCATCACTTACTTTGTCTTTCGGGTTGGGATTGAGCGAAATATGCAACGTATGATATTGCGTATTGCGATTTGCGATGAGGTAAGGAGTAAAAGATTGAGCTAATTGAGCTATGGAATAATGACCGTTTAATGACTCTACTATCTTATGGGCAAGCAATACTTTTCCATTTTCCTGTTCTACTTTTTGTTGATTGTAGGTAAGAACCCCTGTCAGATTTTTTCCTCTACTGATTTTAGCTATCATTTTTACCCTCCTTTTTCAAATATTTTTCTTCAAATTCCTGTGTCAGCCGAATAATTTTTTGACATAATACCGCCATTTCAGCCGTCTGTTTTTCCAGTTTAAAGAGATAAGCACCCGCTTTTTTCTCTGAAAAATTGCGGTAAAGTATCTTTACTACCTGATTATAATTCACACCAACTGCACGGAACTGACCGTATAACGTCGTCAAACGCATATAATAATCCATTGTCGCCTTATCTATTTTTATAGTTCTAACTGTTTTCTTAAAAATACAGGCTGTGATAAAGTGAGCCATAACATTCATTCCTGATTGCTCAAAGAGTGAAAGAAAGCGTGCATTATCTTCTGCATTTAGTGATATGGAATAGCGAAACACTGCAGGATCCTTTTTCGGATTGCGACCTCCTTTACGTAATTGTTTGTTTTTATCTTCCATCATAAATCCATTTTAAATTCAAAAAATCCTGACTTCGGAGGGATTTTCAGCCCACTGCAAGGGCAAGTTGTTTTGAGCTGCGGGATACTTTCCAAGCAGCTCAAAACACAACTTGCTCCTTTCTGATGAAAGGAAAATCCGCCCTTCGGACGGATTAAATGTAGCAGGGAAAAACAGCTTCGGGCTGTTCCTTTTCATACAGGATATGTCAGCTAGCTTTTGCATAAATCCGTTAATAAAAATTTATTTACAAAGTAAAGCTCTGTTCGTGAGAGTATTGCAATGCAATATCCGCACAAACACAGCTTTTGAGTGCCAAACACTACCACTATGGTAAAAGCATAAAAATACCTGCATTTCTTTGTGCTTACAAATAGATATAAGGACATAATTAGTTATGCAGGTAACAACATAAGTGCGCAATCAGCTATGCAGAAAAGGATCTATTGAAATACCTGATTATGCAGTTGAGTTCGGACACATTCACTCATATAAGTAAGCAGGTCTGTGGGTACAAACATATCTGTCTACATACAACTATAAGCGTGTATTTAGATACATAGGTAGTTTGGATTGTAAATACCTGCCTAACCATATAAATAGGTACAGAGCGAAAAAAACAAATACAGTAGTACACAGATAGGTAAC
>JAUXNR010000110.1 GCA_030682755.1 Flavobacterium sp. | reverse complement strand
TCAAAAAAATGTTAGACAACAAATTAATTTTAGGTAGCGAAGAATGGTGTTCCTTTCCTGAACTCGGAATTCCTACCATAAAAGCTAGAGTAGATTCAGGAGCCAAAACCTCTGCACTACACGCCATCAACATCAGCCCGTTTATTAAAGAAGGCGAACATTGGGTGAAATTTGATATTAATCCGATTCAGAATAATGTCAAAACCATAATTCATTGCCAAGCTCCTTTGATTGATAAACGCGTGGTAAAAAGTTCCAGCGGATTTCGTGAGCAACGTTTTGTGATTCAAACGCAATTGCAATTAGGAGAATCCAATTGGATGATAGAAATGACGCTAACAAACCGAGATTCTATGGGGTTCCGCATGCTATTAGGTCGCGAAGCCATGAGCGGACGTGCGATGGTTGATCCGGAACGGAAATATTTGTTAGGCGATAATTCAACCGATAAATTAAAAGACTTGTATCCAGATGTTTTGAAAGAACGTTCAGGTTTAAAAATCGGACTTCTAGCCAGTAACCCTGAATTATACAGTAACAAACGAATTATGGAAGCTGGTGAACGACGTGGTCACGAAATGCAATTTCTGAACATCAAAGAATGTTACATGAAGTTGGATGCCGACACGCCAGAAATTCATTACCGTGGCGGAAAAATTTTAAATGAATTGGATGCAGTTATCCCGAGAATTCGTCCTAATATTACGTTTTATGGTTGTGCGTTGACTCGTCAATTTGAAGCGTTGAAGATTTTTTGTTTGAATTCTTCTTCTGCCATTACGCAATCGCGAGATAAATTATATTCGTTGCAATTACTTTTGAATAATGGAATCGACATTCCAACGACAGGATTTGCCAATTCACCATTGGATACTGATGATTTGATAAAAATGGTTGGTGGAACACCTTTAATTGTAAAACTTTTAGAAGGAACGCAAGGAAAAGGAGTTGTTTTAGCCGAAACCAAAAAAGCAGCAGAAAGTGTAATTAATGCTTTTAAAAGTTTGAATGCTAATATTTTAGTGCAAGAATTCATCAAAGAAGCCAACGGAAAAGACTTGCGTTTGTTTGTCATTGATGGAAAAGTGGTTGCCACCATTCAACGGGAAGCATTGGCAGGAGAA
>JAUXNR010000109.1 GCA_030682755.1 Flavobacterium sp. | reverse complement strand
TTTTCTTCGAGTGTGCAACAGATTTGTTTTCCTGTTGCATCGTATTGATGTTGGTGTATCATTTAGATGCAATTAAGAATTTAATAGTACTTTAATGTCCTCTGGAATTTCCATTTTTCTTAAAGGAGGAACATTTGCACCCCCGGTATTTCCTGTTGGTACATGACCAACAAATGATTTTACTCCACCTACTAATAATCTTGGAATTTGACCAATAATTTCTTTTGTGTTTTTAATTTTTATTCCAAATTTTAGCATTTTCCAATGTACCAAACTATGCTCATAAGGGTATTTTTGTCCAATTATATGTGCTCTTTCTAAATGGTGCCAATAGTGTTGGAAATTGTTGTTTTGTAAACACAATTTTGATAAATACATTTCATTTTTAAAATGTGTTTGTACTACTTTTGGCATAAAAATATAAAACTTCATAATTGTAATTAGATTTTACAACAACCGTCTAATTCTTCATATCCAGCAGGGTCGGCTTTTATTTCATCTGCATCGTAACCTAATTTTGAGATTGCTGTTTTAATTTCCATTAAATTTGTTTTTGTGGCATTAAAAAACACTGTAATTGTCATTTTTTCGGCATCTAAATCTATCATTTTTACCCCTTTAATTTTTACCAATTTATCTTGAAATAACATACCACAAGTTTCACATTGCTTACAATGATCGCAAGTTATTGCTGTTTTTATTACTGCTTTCTGATTTGTTTTTGCTTTTTGAGCTACTGCCATATTTGACATAAAAAGCACAATTACCAAAAACATAAATGATTTTAAGTTTTTCATTTAATAAAGTTTTAATGTAAAAAATTAAGATTGTAAAATAATATTTGTTTTCAAAATTAGTTATTTTTTTAGCAATTAAATATTCGTTTAAAATAAAACAATTATATTTGTTGTTAAATGATAAAAAAGCAAATCTATATTTATTTTCTTTTTTTAGCTTTATTGCTACAATTAGGACATAGCTTTTTTCCGCACACTCATGCTGAAAAACAGCATCACTATGGTAAACATCATCATCATAACGAAGAGCATTCCGATGAAAATGGTTTATCGCATTTTTTCTGTCATATACAGCATAGTTCAGATGTATTTTCTACTTCGCATCTCGGAGATGTTTTAAAAATAGTTAAAGAAGTTCCAAATCAAATCTTTGTAGGACACTCAATTTCATTTTTTACAGATTTAATTGAATATTCTTATAAAAAAGAAGTGGTTCAAAACAATGAACTACTTATTTTTATTTCTCCACATTTACATTCCTTACACTTTCGTGGTCCGCCCACACTTTTTAGCTAAACTATTTATTATTTGAATTACAAGACTCTTATTGCTTATTCTGGGCTTTAAGTTATTTTCATGTGTCATAATTAATTATTTTTTTGGTCATATGTTAATTGCTTCGCCAATTCGCAAGTGCTCGTGTCGCAAATTAGTATAAGTTTAAGCTACCAATTTTTACAATGCTCATTTCATATATATTAATTTCTAAAAACAAAATCGATGAAAAAATTATTGCTTTCTATGGCAGTTGTAAGTATGCTATTTACTGCTTGTAATGGTAAAAAAACCGAAGATCACGGTCACGATCACACAGATGGAACACATCAACACGCTGATGGTGAAGAACATCATCATGAACATGAAGCAGATACTGCTTCTCAAGAAGAATTTAACGTTGGAAAAGATAGTGCAGCAACAAAAGAAGCTCACGATCATCAGCATGAAAGTAGAGAAGACCACAAACATTAATCAATTTGATGTCTATAATTATTGAAATTATAGGCATCAAATTAATAATTATGATATATGAAAATAATAAAAAAAATACTGCTACTTAGTTTATTCTTGATAGGATTTACAAGTTGCAACAAAAAAGAAGAAGCAAAGGAAGGTTTGTCATTAGAACCTTTAGCTTATACACTCTACACTCAAAACACAGAATTATTTGTTGAATTTAAACCTTTGATTGTGGGAGAAACTTCAAAGTTTGCTGCTCACTTTACTATTTTGGGCGAAAACTTTAAAGCTTTAACTGATGCTAAAATTACAGTTAGTTTAATTGTTGGAGACAAAGGAGTTAAAAATGCTGTGGATGCTCCAAGTTCTCCTGGTATATTTCGTTTGGCTTTAAGTCCAAAAACAGCAGGAACTGGAACGTTAGTTTTTGATATTTTAACTAAAGATTACACCGATAAAATCACTATTGAAAATGTGGTGGTTTATCCTGATGAAAAGACAGCACTTTCAAAACAACCTGAACACGTTGATAGTGGCGATATATCTTATTTAAAAGAGCAAGCTTGGAAAGTGGAATTTGCGAATCAAGAAGTTAAAAAACAGACTTTTAATGATGTAATTAAAACAAGTGGTCAAATCCTTTCTGCACCTGGTGATGAAATGATTGTCACTGCTAAAGCTAGTGGTGTAGTTGTTTTTTCTGGTAAAAACACCATTGTGGGTTCTGCTGTAAATTCAGGCAATTCACTTTTTGCCATTACCGGAGCTGATATGACAGAAAGTAATATTGATGCTTCTGTTAAAGATGCTAAAGCGAATTACTTAAAAGCAAAAGCTGATTATGAACGTTCTAAATTATTGGTAGCTGATAAAATTGTTTCTGAAAAGGAACATGAACAAGTAAAATTACAATTTGAAAATGCACAAACTGCCTACAAAACGGTTTCTAAAAATTATAGTGGTAAAGGTCAGAATGTATTAGCTCCAATGGATGGTTTTGTTAAAAATATTTTGGTTACCGAAGGACAATTTGTAGCATCAGGAACACCTTTAGCTACTATTTCAAAAAACAAAAGATTATTGGTACAGGCTAATGTTTCTCAAAATTACTTTAGTAGATTATCAAGCATTACATCGGCTAATTTTAAAACACCTCAAAGCGATGTTGTTTATAATACAACTGCTTTAAACGGTAGAATAGTTTCTTATGGAAAAAGTGCGTCAGTAGCTACTCCATTTATTCCAGTAACGTTTGAAATTAATAACGAAGGTCAATTGGTTTCGGGTTCTGTAATTGAAATTTATCTTAAATCTTCTACCATCATTGATGCATTAGTTATTCCAACTTCCTCCTTGATTGAAGAACAAGGAATTTTCTATGTGTTTGTGCAAACCGGTGGAGAAAGTTTTCAAAAAAGAGAAGTGAAATTAGGTGCAAGTGATGGTCTAAATGTACAAGTTGTATCAGGAATAGTTGAAAACGAAAGAGTGGTAACCAAAGGTGGTTATCAAATTAAACTATCCAGTGCATCAGGAGCTTTGCCTGCTCACGGACACGAACATTAAAACCTAACTTATGCTAAATAAAATAATTAAATTTT
>JAUXNR010000108.1 GCA_030682755.1 Flavobacterium sp. | reverse complement strand
CAAGAATTTATCTTGGAGCTCATTTTGTCCTGGACGTAGTGATCGGTTGGGTGATTGGTGGAATCCTTGTATTCTTGTTTATTTTTGTTGAAAAAAGGTATGGAACACAAATTGTATTATGGAAGAAAAATAAAAAAATATCTACAGCCATTCTTGTCAGTGTTTTTTTCATATTGACTGCGATTTTCCTAGTTCAGGTAAATCAAAATTGGCAATTTTCACCATCAGAACTAACAAATGTTAATCGGGTTTTTGAGGACGAGAAGATAAATCCTTTCTCCATTGATGGTGTTCTAACAGCCAGTGGAGCATGGTTGGGATTGGTTATCGGTGTGATATTTGTGTCTGAAAGTCTGCCGTTAGGAAAGATTACTGCTACAACAACGAATAAAATTGTACGATTTATTATTGGATTAATAGGTGTAATGGTACTATGGGCTGGATTGAGATTGGTATTTCCTTCCGGGATTCCATTTTTGAGTGAATTTTTACGATTTCTACGGTATTTTTTAATTGGGATATGGATTTCTGCTGGAGCACCTTTAATATTTAGACGTATAAATATTTAATTTGAAAAATTTGAAGA
Source organism: Flavobacterium sp. (assembly GCA_030682755.1). Lineage (GTDB taxonomy): Bacteria > Bacteroidota > Bacteroidia > Flavobacteriales > Flavobacteriaceae > Flavobacterium. The sequence continues at coordinate 584 of JAUXNR010000108.1, read as the reverse complement.
AGATCATTAAATTTAATAAATAAAATTTTTGGAGGTTGTTTTGAAAAAATTCTTGTCTTTTGCCATTGGTTTCTTTACGGGAGCTGTTGTTGTTGGAACTATCACCCTGTTATTTGCCCCAGATTCAGGTGCTGGAATTAGGGAATCATTGAAAGATGCAGTGATTCAAACCAAAAATGAAATTTCCTCTGCAGCTCAACAAAAACGTGAGGAATTAGAAGCAGAATTAAATAAATTGCGTCAGGGATAAATCTGATTTTATAAATTTGTTCTGATCAACATTTATTGTGTTGATTGAATTTTATAATAAGCTGGCTGTCGAGTATATCGAGTTGTACCGCTTACGATGAGTATCGTTTTATTATTGGTTTTTCCGTTTATTTGAATTTCTGCATTTTGCAGGTCGGATAATTCTATTTCATTAATGTTTACTTTTCCTGATTTATATTCAAGAAGTATAACTCGATACGTTTGAGGTAATTGGTTATGAATTCTTGCCCAGCCTTCTTCAGACCATCCTCCGTTATCGAATTCAAAATCTGAAAAATAATCAATTACAGGAATTTGAATGTCATCAAGGAGAA
>JAUXNR010000106.1 GCA_030682755.1 Flavobacterium sp. | reverse complement strand
TTTTCTTTAAATTTTAATTGCGGTGCAAAAGTACGTAAAAATTTAGAATTAAATGAATTAGTTTGAAAAACCTAACAACCATTATTTCAAATTAAACAATATAAATTCAACCACAAATTCACGAATTTGTTCTTATCATTTTTTTTCATTTCATTCGAATTTTCATCAAAGATGAGCTAATTCAACATTAGAAAATAAGCTGTAATTTGTGAATTCGTGGCTTAAACAGTAATTTCTAATACTGTAGCCGTACCTTTTAACAAAAAGGAAGTGAGTATTGCCGGAATTAAAACCGTATCTCCCGTTTGATATGTATATTTTTGATCTTCCAAAATAAGTTCAAAATGACCTTCGGTACACATCAAAACCATAAAGGAGTCTGACGTTTTATCAATCAAAACCTGATCGTTTAACGAAATGATATTGGTTTTAAAATAAGGACAATCCACAACTGATATACTTTTGTTTTCAATTGCTTCATATTCCTTTTTGGCTGAAGTAGTTTTATAATTGATAGCATCCAACGCTAATTCGGTATGCAAATCACGTTTGTTTCCGTTAGCATCAACTCGATCCCAATCGTAAACTCGATAAGTAACATCACTGGTTTGCTGAATTTCGGCAATCACAATTCCAGCTCCAATGGCGTGAATTGTTCCGGTTTCCAATAAAAAAACATCGCCTTTCTTAACCGGAACTTCGTTTAATATTGAAAGTAACGTTTTATTTTCAACGTGATTCAAATAATCTTCTCGGTTTGAATTTTCTTTGAAACCCAAAATCAAACGGGCATTTTCATCGGCTTGCATCACATACCACATTTCGGTTTTCCCAAAAGAGTTATGACGAACTTTTGCCAATTCATCATTCGGATGCAATTGAATCGACAAATCTGCTTTTGCATCTAAATATTTAAAAAGCAAGGGAAACTGTTTTCCAAATTGGTTAAAAACAGTTGTTCCTAAAATTTCTTCAGGATATAAATCGATTACTTCATTGAGGTTTTTACCTTTAAAAATTCCATTATTAATAACACTCACATCATTGGGAACCGTTGATAATTCCCAACTTTCTCCTGTAATTTCAGATGAAATGGGTTTGTTCAAGTAGTCTTTCAACTTGGTGCCGCCCCAAATGCGTTCTTTTAAAATGGGAATAAATGTAAAAGGATAAAGTTTCGTAGCCATTTTCGTTTTGCAAGTGTCAAATGTAAGAAATAGATTTTAAACTAGTTTCTTTACCATTTGAAGTGCTTTTTCAATGTGAATTTTTCCGGATAAATTGTCAAAAATTAATTTGATAATTCCTTTTTCGTCAATCACATATGTCACTCGACCCGGAATGAGTCCGAATAAAGCAGTGGGAACACCAAACAAATTGCGTAATTTTTTATCATGATCCGATAAAAGCGTAAAAGGAAGTTGGTGTTTTTGAGCAAACTTTTGATGCGAAGAAGTTGAATCGCCACTCACACCAATCACTTCGGCTCCTAAATCAGTAAACTCTTGATAAGAATCTCTGAAACTACACGCTTGTTCTGTGCAAACCCGTGTATCATCTTTAGGATAGAAATAAATAACCACAGGCTTTTTTTCCAGTATTGATGTGCTGTCAAAAAGATTTCCATTGGTGTCTTTTGCAGTAAAATGCGGAACCTTATCCCCTACTTTTAATGCCATGTTATTTTCCTTTATAGGTTACAAAATTTCGAGGTGTTTCATATAAAACGACGTCTAAATCAAGAGATTCTTTGATATATTTTCGCAGTTTATTCCAAATTACTACGGCAATATTTTCGGCTGTTGGATTCAAATCAGCAAAATCAGGAACATCTACATTCAGATTTTTATGATCAAATACATTTTCAATGTGTTCTTTGATTAAATCGGAGAGAATTTTAACATCCATCACAAATCCTGTTTCGGGATCAATTTCACCGGTTACACTGACAATTAGTTCATAATTGTGCCCGTGAAAGTTCGGATTATTGCATTTACCAAAAACCAAATCGTTTTTTTCCATCGACCAATCTTTTCGATACAATCGGTGAGCGGCGTTAAAGTGAGCTTTTCTGGAAACAGTTACTCTCATTTTATTGAAATTTGAAGTTGATTTTTGATATTTTACAGTTTATGCTCTTCAAGGTAATGATAAAATTCATCAAAAATAATTTTGAACCAAACAGTATAATTTTCAGATTGGGTTTGAATATCGTCTCTAATGGCCTCAATGCTCATCCATTTCCAACTTTCCACCTCATCGGGATTGATTTTTGGTTCGTCATTATAATAACCAATCATCACATGATCGAGTTCATGTTCGGTTAAACCATTGTCAAACGGAGCTTTGTAGATAAAATGAAACAATTCTTTCAACTCGGCTGAAAAGCCCATTTCTTCTTGCAATCTTCGGGTTCCGGCTTGAATATTAGTTTCGCCTTCGCGTTGATGACTGCAACACGTATTGGTCCACAACAAAGGCGAATGGTATTTCTGATGAGCACGTTGTTGCAACATCACTTCGTTTTTATCATTCAAAATAAATACGGAAAATGCACGGTGCAAAACGGCCTTTTCATGAGCTTCCAATTTATTCATCAAGCCAATAGGCTCGTCATTTTCATTGACTAAAATTACTTTTTCTTCTGTCATAGCGTTTTTTAAGCTCTTCAAAGGTATGAAAAAGTTCTTTTTTATTTGGATTTATATGGAATTGTGAAAAGTTTAACGGGTGTTGAAGTTTGTATAATTTGTATTTTTGAAATTAATAAAAAATTTAACGAATGAGTAATTTAAATTTCTTGTATAAATATAGAGGAGGAAATGAAGATATCTTCGAAAGAGACGTTAATTCAATCGTAAATAACACTTTTTGGGCTCCCAATTATATTGATTTAAATGACCCTTGTGAAGCAATGGTTTACGACAATAAAATAACTAAAGAAATTAATTTTATTTCCAAATTATTCAGAATAAAAACCGAACCAAAAGACTCATTTTTACAATCAATAAAAAAATTTGAAAATGTAAAATCTAAAATAGGTATTTATTCACTCTCTACTTCTTACACACATGAGTTACTGTGGGCACACTATGCAAATTCTCACAAAGGTTTTTGCATAGCATTTGATTTAAACTATTTATTACACAATAATCCATATCACAAATCTCATCTAATCTCAGTAAAATATTCATCAAAACCTCCATTTTTTATTATTCGAGATATCAAGAATATGAAGAATAAATTAATCGAAAAGTTAGCTGGAACTAAATCAAAATCCTGGGATTACGAAAAAGAAGTTAGGATAATTACAGATTCGATTGGAGAAAACCAATATGAATTTGAAGCTGTAAAAGCTATATATTTTGGGCTAAGAATGTCAGAAAAACATAAAATAATTTTGATGGAAAAATTAAAAGGGAGAAGTATACAATACTTTCAAATGAAAATTATTGATCAATCTTATAAATTAATAGCTGAACCTATTGAAGATTTATATAAAAATACTATTCCATATTTATATAAAATAAAACAAGGAAATGAATTACTAAGTTATGAAATTAAAGAAAAAAGATATTATCCTTATGCTAAAAAAGGTAAATTAAAAATTATTCTAGAAAATAAATTAACATTTGAAAACCTTAGAATTTTATCAATAGATTTAAAAACCAAAATATTTAACAAAGCAGATAGAATATATATTTCTTATTGCTTAATTAATCAAATTGATCCAAATATTTTTTGGGCTAATGCAAATTTTATATTGAATGAAGAAGATATAAAAATATGCGGTATGACAATTGATGAAGAGGAAAGATTCAAGAATCAGATTGATGGTAAGACAAATTTAAATACTATAGTGTGGTTTGATGAATCTCCATACTGTTGTTCAAAACTAACTTTATTTAAATCAGGTATAGATTATGTTATGGAAACTCATTTCGTTGATGATACAAAAATGTATTCTAAATTAAAAGTGACTAATACAAAAGATTTTACAATGTTCGAAAACATAGATAATAAACATGGTGAATATTTAATTGTAAATAAAGATGGTTTATTAAAATATTATTCTAAAGACGGTTTATTTCTTACTTTGAAACCATACTATAAAAATCTAAGTTTAGATTTCTAATTTACTTGAATTTATCTGAACCCAAACTCTCCTTAATTTTCAGAGCACATTTCTCTCCATCAATTGCCGCAGAAACAATTCCGCCTGCAAACCCTGCTCCTTCTCCGCAAGGATATAAACCTTTAATTTGAAGATGTTCTAAGGTTTGGGCATCTCTCGGAATCCGAACCGGAGAGGACGTACGACTTTCGGGTGCATGCAAAATGGCTTCATTGGTTAAATAACCTTTCATTGATTTTCCGAATTGCACAAAACCTTCTCGCATGATTTGAGTAAGAAAACCGGGGAAAACTTGTCCCATTTCCACCGAAGTTGTTCCTGGAACATAAGACGTTTTGGGAATAGAAGCTGAAATTTTATTTTGAGTAAAATCAATCATGCGTTGAGCAGGAACTTTTTGAGTCTGCCCTGCCAAATGCCATGCTTTTTGTTCGATGGCTTTTTGAAATTCCATTCCGGCTAACGGTCCGAATTTGGCGAAAGGTTTAAAATCTTCTATTTTTAATTCAACCACAATTCCTGAGTTTGCAGTGGCTTGGTCTCTTTTGGAAGGCGACCAACCGTTCGTCACGACTTCTCCCGGACTCGTGGCACACGGAGCAATTACACCTCCGGGACACATACAAAACGAATACATGCCACGACCATTTACTTGTTTCACGATGGAATACGGTGCCGGTGGCAAATAATCGCCACGGAAATCACAACTGTATTGAATCGAATCAATTAATTCTTGTGGATGTTCCGCACGAACGCCCAACGCGAAAGGTTTGGCTTCGATGAGTATTTTTTTTCTGTCTAATAATTCAAAAATATCACGAGCCGAATGTCCGGTGGCCAAAATAACTTTGTTAGCTGAAATTGTTTCGCCTTTTTGGGTAACAATTCCTTGCATTCCGTTGTTTTTGACAATAAAATCAGTCACACGGGTTTCAAACAAAACCTGTCCGCCACATTCGATGATTTTTTCTCTAATATCTTGAATAATTTGCGGTAATTTATTGGTTCCGATGTGTGGATGAGCTTCAACTAGAATATCCGGAGAAGCTCCGAAACCGACTAATAATTCTAAAATTCTATCCACATCTCCACGTTTTTTGGAACGTGTGTAAAGTTTTCCGTCAGAATACGTTCCTGCTCCGCCTTCGCCAAAACAATAATTGGAATCTTCGTTTACGATATGGTCAACATTGATCGCTTTTAAATCACGTCGACGACCTCGAACATCTTTTCCGCGTTCGATAACAATTGGTTTTAAACCAACTTCAATGAGTTGTAACGCTGCGAAAAGTCCGGCAGGACCGGCACCAATAACAATCACCTCTTGTTGATTGGCAACATTGGGATAATTAGGTAATTCAATTTTTTGTTCAGAAAAAGGTTCGTTTTGAAAGAAAATCATCAACTTTAAATTGATTTTGATTGCTTTTTGACGAGCATCAATCGAACGTTTTATAATCGAAATATGTTGAACTTCTGACACTGAAGTCCGAATCATTTTTGCCACATGATCTTTTAATAAAAAATCATTGGCAGCCACTTCAGGTGCAACTTGAATGAGAAGTTCTTTGGGCATAGTATTCTTTTTGCAAAAGTAATTAAAAGAAACTTATTTTTTCTCCTCAAACGCTCTCAATGCAAACGAAGCCAACCAATGCTCACCTTCATAATTCCCATCCACCACAGAGGGAAGTGAAAAATTAAGATGTTTTTCAGCTAAAGGTTTTAAATGATTAAATTGTTTTGGATACAACTTTATCAAATGATAAAAATTCCAAGCACGACTAAAATTTAATCCATCTAAATGCACTAAATGACCGTCTGTTCTGTCTGAAACTCGGGCAACTTCCCAATTAAAATCTTTCTTAAAAATGTTGTTATTAAACTTTTTTAACCACGATAAAAATTCCTTTTCGGGTAAAATTCTACTCATGATTCCAATTTCTTCCATACAGGGAGAAAGAAAATCGGTACCACTAGGTTCCCAATTGATTGGACAATTTTCATCTGATAAAAATAATCGTTTGGCGTTTTCAGCTATCAAATTTTGAAAATTTTTATTGTTTGAATAAACCGCATAATCCCAAGCAAATGTAAGTCCGAATGCGGTGTTATTATGTGTTCCGGCTCGAACGGGATAAAGCAATTTTGGTAAAAATTCATGGTATCGTAAAATCAGCAAATCTGTTAACGGCTTTAAATTTTGTGCTAATTCTTTCGCAAAAGGTGCTGCACTCATTTCTAATTCTAATTGGAGTTTCAACAACCAATTCCAACCATAAGTTCGTTCAAAAGATTTCTCGTGATTTTTTGAAAAGTAATCAATTTCAACTTGAATATTTTCTTTTGATAAATTGGTTTTTAGCTTAGCAATAATTTCATTTTTATTGGCTAAATCCGGAAAATTATTCAACAAATAAACTAAACTCCAATGACCATGCACCGAAGAATGCCAATCAAAACACCCATAAAAAGCGGGATGTAATTTTTTGGGTGAATGAATTTCAGATGAATCTAGCAATAGCTGATTCAACTTATTGGGATATTCTTGTTGCAAACACTTTAGTGGAAGTGAAGCCAAATGATTTGCTTGTTCTAATGAAAGTTTTTGTGCATTTATTTCGAAAGAAAATAAAAGTAAACCAAAGAGAAAGTATTTCATAAAATGAATTTATTTTTGCTAAAAAAAAGAATGTCCAGAAAGATAAAACTAATTTGGGATTTTAGAGGTCCTGCTTCCGCGAAAACCGCCGAACATCATGAAATTCATTTGAAAGAATTCATTGAAGCCGAAAAATTGCCCTTAAACATAACCGGATTTGAAATCTATAACGAAATGCAAGCCATTGCTTTTATGGTGGTTACCGAAGAAAACATGATTGCCGTTCGCGATGCTTTAAAACCGCATCGAGGGGAGATTTTTAGTGAGCAGTAAGCAGTTTTTAGTATTCAGTAACGATAACAAAAACTGCTTACTGAGAACTAATTCGCTACTTCACTTATAAATTTAATTCGCATCAAACGCAATTCTTCAATATCATAATCCCCGTCAAATTCTTTTAGAGCATCTTCAATTTTATCTGTTTCAGAATCCATAAAATAGTCATGGATTTCTTCTTGTTGATCTTCATCTAATATGTCATCTACCCAATATTTGATATTCAATTTGGTTCCCGAATAAACAATTTGCTCCATTTCTTTCAACAAATTATCCATTGTAAATCCTTTTGCTTTTGCAATATCATCCAGAGGCAACTTTCTGTCAATGTTTTGAATAATATACAACTTATTGGCTGAATTTGCTCCCGTTGATTTTACAACCAAATCATCGGGACGGATAATATCGTTCTCCTCTACATATCTTGAAATTAATTCTACAAAGGGTTTGCCGTATTTTTTTGCTTTTCCTTCCCCTACGCCATGAACATTGCTTAATTCTTCAATTGAAATGGGATATTTCAACGCCATATCTTCTAAAGAGGGATCTTGAAACACCACAAAAGGAGGTACGCCAAGTTTTTTAGCTTCTTTTTTTCGCAAGTCTTTTAACATGGCCATTAAGGCTTCATCTGCGGTTCCGGTTGCTTTGGAGGCTGTAACAATAGCATCATCTTCCTCTTCACTGTATTCGTGATCTTCCGTCATCATAAACGAAGTTGGATTTGCAATAAATGCTGCTCCTTTTTCGGACAACTTTAAAATACCATAAGTTTCTATATCTTTTGTTAACAAACCGTCTACCAAAACCTGACGAATTACCGCCATCCAATAGCGTTCATCTTGGTCTTTCCCACATCCGAACAACGATTGACTGTCGGTTTTGTGAGCTTTAATTACGGCATTAACTTTACCCATTAAGGTAAACACAATCTCTTTGGATTTATATAAATGTTTGGTATCTCTAACCACTTGAAGCACTTTCACAACATTATCTTTGGCTTCTACTTTAGTTTTAGGATTGCGAACATTGTCATCCATATCACCACCATCACCCGTTTCATTGTCAAATTCTTCACCAAAATAATGTAACAGGAATTTTCTGCGAGACATTGACGTTTCGGCATAAGCCACAACTTCCTGCAATAAAGCAAAACCTATTTCTTGTTCTGCAACAGGTTTTCCTGACATGAATTTTTCCAGTTTTTCTACATCTTTATAGGAATAGTAAGCCAAACAATGTCCTTCACCACCATCTCTTCCGGCTCTTCCGGTTTCTTGATAATAACTTTCTAATGACTTTGGAATATCATGATGAATTACAAAACGAACATCCGGTTTGTCAATTCCCATTCCAAAAGCAATGGTGGCAACCACCACATCCACATCTTCCATCAAAAACATATCTTGATGTTTGGCTCTTGTTTTGGCATCTAATCCGGCATGATACGCAACGGCACTAATACCGTTTACTTGCAATACTTGTGCAATTTCCTCTACTTTTTTACGGCTTAAACAATAAATAATTCCGGATTTGCCTTTATTTTGTTTGATGAATCGAATGATATCTGATTCTATATTTTTTGTTTTAGGACGTATTTCATAAAATAAATTGGGTCTGTTAAAAGACGCTTTAAAAGTTACAGCATCAGACATGTCAAGATTTTTCAAGATGTCTTCCTGCACTTTTGGCGTAGCCGTTGCGGTTAATCCAATAACGGGAACATTACCCAAATGCTTAATAATATTCTTTAAATTTCGATATTCCGGACGGAAATCATGACCCCATTCAGAAATACAATGAGCTTCATCAATGGCAATAAAAGAAATGGGAACCGACTTTAAAAAAGCAACATATTCTTCTTTGGCTAGCGATTCAGGTGCCACGTATAATAATTTAGTAACTCCGGAAACAATATCTTTTTTAACTTTATTTATTTCTGTTTTGGTGAGTGATGAATTTAAAACGTGTGCAATTCCGTCTTCAGAAGAAACACTTCTGATGGCATCCACTTGATTCTTCATCAATGCAATCAAAGGGGAAACCACAATTGCAGTTCCTTCTTTTATCAAAGCGGGAAGTTGGTAGCACAAAGACTTTCCGCCACCTGTAGGCATAATTACAAACGTATTTTTTTTTGATAAGATACTTGTAATCACTTGCTCTTGAAGACCTTTAAACTGGTCAAAACCAAAATATTTCTTTAATTCTTTGTGAATATCAATTTCGTTAGGAATCATTCTTATATATGGGTATTTTAATTAAATTTGCAACCATAAATATACAACTTTCTTTTATTCATACAAATTTAATATACAATCGTTTTGATATCTACAGAAGCACTATTATCATTGGCCAAAAAAACCATTCTTTCTGAAAGTAATGCCGTAGCAAATCTGGCTGAATTACTGACAGAGGATTTTGTAAAATCAGTAGAAGTTATTTTTCAATCCAAAGGCAGATTAATTGTAACGGGCATTGGAAAAAGTGCCATTATTGCACAAAAAATGGTTGCTACATTAAATTCAACGGGAACACCCTCCAGCTTTCTTCATGCATCAGAAGCCATTCACGGTGATTTAGGCATGGTGCAACCCGGCGATGTAATTATTTGTATTTCTAAAAGCGGCAACAGTCCTGAAATTAAAGTACTCGTACAAATTTTACAAAAATTCGGGAATACACTTATTGCCATGACGGGAAATCTCACGTCACATTTAGCCAAAAATTCGCATTACATCTTAGATACAACAGTGGAAACTGAAGCTTGCCCAAACAATTTGGCTCCAACAAACAGCACAACAGCCCAATTAGTGATGGGAGATTGTTTAGCGGTTTGTTTGATGGAACTCAGAAATTTCACCAGTGAAGATTTTGCAAAATACCATCCCGGTGGGGCGTTAGGAAAAAAATTATTGCTTCGTGTTTCAGACATGTTGGATGAATCCAGAAAACCGCAAGTAAATCCGGATGCAGATATTAGAACTACTATTTTTGAAATTTCAGAAAAACGATTAGGTGTTGCAGCTGTTGTTGAAAACAATAAAATCGTTGGAATTATAACGGATGGTGACATCAGAAGAATGTTAAGCAAAACAGAAACCATAACTGGCATAACGGCTCGTGATATCATGACCGTAAACCCAAAAACCATAAAACCTACAGATCGGGCAGTTGATGCATTAAACATCATGGAAGATTTTTCCATCACCCAATTGATTGTTTCAGATGAAGGCACCTACAAAGGTGTGATTCATTTGCATGACATCTTAAAAGAAGGCATCTTGTAATGGCAAACAACACACAAAAAGAAATGTCTTTTTTAGACCATCTTGAAGAATTAAGATGGGTATTGGTCCGTTGTACCATTGCCATTTTAGTGTTGGCTGGTGGTGCATTTTTTATTAAAGATTTTGTGTACAACCAAATTATTTTTGGACCAAAAGACCCGAACTTTATTACCTATCGTTTTTTTTGTAGAATCACCCAATATTTTGGAGTAGAAGGAGCAGAAATTTGTAATGCCGAAATGCCTTTTATTATTCAAAATACAGCCATGGGTGGCCAAGTTTCCTTTTTAATTTGGACCTGTATCACCGTGGGGTTTATTATTGGTTTTCCTTTTATTTTATGGGAATTTTGGAAATTTATCAGTCCCGCCTTTTATAAAAACGAAAAGAAATATGCTCGTGCCTTTATCATCGTTTCCTCCTTTTTGTTTTTCTTGGGTGTTGCTTTTGGATATTTCATTATTACACCCTTATCCGTTTACTTTTTCGGTTCGTTTTCTGCAAGCCCCGAAATCGTTAATGAATTTAATTTGGAGTCTTATACCAGCATGATAAAAACGTCAACAATTGCTTGTGGTCTGTTATTTGAGTTACCCATTTTAATTTATTTTCTGACCAAAATAGGATTGGTATCACCGCCTTTTTTGAGAAAGTACCGAAAATATGCTTTGATTATTGTATTAATCTTATCGGCAATTATTACCCCACCGGACATTATTAGTCAAGTAATTGTAGCAATTCCCATCATGATATTGTATGAAATTAGTATTTTCATCAGTGCCATGGTCATTAAAAAAAAGAAAAAATAGCTAAAACGATATAACTATGGCAGATTTAGTTCAGGAATTTAACGACTACCGTTCTAAAATGAACGATAAATTGTTGGCAGACAACAACCTTATAATCAAAAGAATTTTCAATTTAGACACCAATGCTTATGCTGAAGGTGCTTTGGATGTAAAAACAAAAGAACTTCTTGGTTTGGTAGCCTCTGCCGTACTTCGTTGTGATGATTGTATCAAATACCATTTAGAAACCAGTTATAAAAACGGTATTAACAAAGCAGAAATGATGGAAGCAATGGGTATTGCCACGTTGGTTGGCGGCACCATCGTGATTCCTCATTTGAGAAGAGCTTATGAGTTTTGGGAAGCCTTGGAAAACCAAAAATAAGATAAACTACTGTTAACGGAATATTATTCAAACAATTAATTTGTTAATTTGCACCCAAGTTGCTGAGAACCTTAGCAACTCAGAACCTCAGCAACTCAGAAAAAAATGAAATTAAGAGCCGAAAATATAGTCAAAACCTACAAAGGAAGAAGCGTTGTAAAAGGTGTTTCAGTTGAAGTAAACCAAGGTGAAATTGTGGGGCTTCTGGGACCAAACGGTGCCGGAAAAACAACTTCGTTTTATATGATTGTTGGTTTAGTGAAACCTAATAGTGGCAAGATATTTTTGGATCAAATGGAAATTACGGATTATCCGATGTATAAAAGAGCTCAACACGGCATTGGTTATTTAGCTCAAGAAGCTTCTGTATTCCGAAAATTGAGCATTGAAGACAATATTCTAAGCGTGTTGCAATTAACCAAACTCAGCAAAGCAGAACAAGTAGCCAAAATGGAGAGCCTAATTGATGAGTTTAGTTTGGAACACATCAGAACCAATCGTGGGGATTTACTATCTGGTGGTGAACGTCGTCGTACGGAAATCGCAAGAGCTTTAGCAACAGACCCAAAATTTATTTTATTGGACGAACCTTTTGCAGGTGTTGACCCCGTTGCGGTAGAGGATATCCAACGCATTGTGGCTCAATTGAAAAACAAAAACATTGGTATTTTAATTACAGACCATAATGTACAGGAAACTTTGGCCATTACAGATAAAACGTATCTAATGTTTGAAGGTGGCATTCTAAAAGCCGGAATCCCTGAAGAATTAGCAGCAGATGAAATGGTTAGAAAAGTTTATTTAGGTCAGAATTTTGAATTGCGTAAAAAGAAATTGGAGTTTTAATTTCGCTCTATTCTACCTCCTATTGTAAGGTAACCCAACATTTTAGGAGTTCCGTTATAAACATTGATATCAACAGGACCTTTAATTCCGGGAACACTTCCTTTATCTGTAAACTGCCAAAACAACCATTCGTCTTTGATATTTTCTACAAAAAAATTGTAATTCGCAATCCAAAAAGGATATTCTTTAAACTCTTTCTTTAAAAAATCAGTATAATAACTTTCTCCGGAATAAATAATAGGCTTTACGTTATAATGAGCTTCAACATGTTGCAACCATCGTTTCAATCCCACTTTTAGACTGTCCATCGATTGCGTTTTGGGCAGGTTTTCAATATCTAAAACCGGAGGTAAATCTCCTTTTTCCAAACGGACTGTTTTAATAAACAA
>JAUXNR010000101.1 GCA_030682755.1 Flavobacterium sp. | reverse complement strand
GTTTCTTTATTGGCCCAAGCCATTTCTTTGCTTTCATCCCAACCGTGAAAAAGCAAGCCCGTTTTTGGATCAAGTAAGTTTTTTTGAATTAATTCAAATTGTTTGGCCACATCATCCAATTGTTTTCCGCCTTCATATTTTGTGGTATATTGAGCATAAAAGGGAGAACCCATATACAAACCGTCTAACCACATTTGGTTGGGGTATATTTTTTTATGCCAAAAACCACCTTCACTGGTGCGTGGTTGATTTTGAATTTGCTCCCGCATGGTTTGCATCGCTTTCAGATACTTATCTTCTTTTGTTTTGTCATAGAGAAAAAACAAAATATTCCCGGAAACAATCATGTCAATATTATAATTCTCCATTTTATAACTTGGAATTGATCCGTCTTCAGAAATAGTGGCATCTGCATATCCTTTCAAATACTCATAATATTTTTGATTGTTTGTTTTTTTATACAATTGCTCAAAAGATGACATCACTAAACCATGAACATAATCCCATTTTGGAGCTGTTTTGTCATCAATTTCAAAAGCATTTGGGTGTTTTATCATCAAGGTTTGAGCCATTCGCTCTGACCATTTTAATTTATTTGAAACTTCTAATTTATCTGACGTATTGGTTTGAACAGATTTGCAACTTACAAAAAGTAATCCCAAAATCAAGACAAAAAGCATTGCCCAAATAATGATTTGATTTGCTCTTATTTTTTCTTTCATGTTAGTTAAGTTTATTTGATTTGTTCAATTTTTCTAAATTCTCATCTAAATATTGATAAAATAGTGCTTCTGTTTTGATTCCATTTACTTCTTTTTCCCAAGCTCCTAAAAAGTAAAAAGTAATTTCATTTGTTGTGGGTTTGAATTGAATTAAATGATCATGAGCACCTGGATAAATTTTTTCAGCTGCGTTTATTTCATAAAAAATGGCCATTCCTAAATTGTCATCAAAAAGGGTTTGTTTTCCGTAAGTTGCAATATATCCCCATTTTTTTGATTCGCTCACTTTTTGAACCATCGGAAGGTTATACAAATTTACAATACCTGTACAAATTCCATCCAATGCTGTTGTGGATTTTATTTCATGTTTTGTATAACGCTCGTTTGGAAAAATGGTCAATTTTGATTGCAAATTTGTCTTTTCTCCATTGGTTTGCCAACCAAAATAGTTCACATTTACAACAGATTTATCTGCATGATTCTTAACTGAAGTAAAAGTTGAATCAACTTCTCTGAAATGCAACATTTCATTGTTAACCATTCGGCCAATGGAACCAATACCAAGTCCTTTTCCCACTTTTAAAATGTCTGCACCCCAATCACTCATGTTGTGATACGAATCAAAACCATCTTGACCCACTTGTGGCAAAACCATTTCATCTGTTAATTTTCCGAAAATATCGATGGCATTTCGCCAATCCAGATACAAACGATATCCAACTTTGTTACTTTCCCAACCCGGACCTTCATAACGGATGTAAAAAGAATGATCTGTGTGTGAATCAGGAACACGAAGTTGACTGATGTTTTTAAAAGTTCCACCTTCGTATTTTTTACCATTCCACTTCCCTCCTTCTTTCACTGAAATTTCAGCATACGTTTTGGCAGAAGTGTTTTTTTGCTGCGTACTTTTTGAAGTGTTGCAACTTGATATTGCAAAAATTGTTGCTAAGGTGATGATAGGTTTTGTAAAATTCATTCGTTATGATTTTAATTTTTCGTCTAAGAAAGTTACTATATAGTTTGTTGTTTTTTCGAACCAAGGATGAAATAGCCAAAAAGTATGCGGACTGTCATGTATCGTTTCAATTTTTACATCAATGTTAAATGTTTTCATTTTAGCTACCATTTCATCTCTGCCAGCATGAAACCTTTCGTGTTGACTATTGATGAAAAGAAAAGGCGGTGTATTCTTGTTGACATGTGACAAAGCCGAAGCATCATACCACACATTCGGTTTTTGTTCATAAGTACCCCCAAGCCAATGTGATGCTGCTTTTCCTTCTTGTGATTCCGGATGATGAAAAGCAAGAATACCATCCAAATTTACAATTGCTTTGATGTTTTGATTAAACTTTGTACCAATTAAAGATGCCATTTGACCTCCAGAAGAGCATCCCAAAACAGCAATATTTCTTGTATCAATAGCATACTCATTTGCATTATCAACTAAATAATGAATAGCGGAGACAACATCTTCAATTGCAGCAGGATAAATAGCTTCATCAGCGAAACGATATTCAAGAGCAAAGCAGTGATACCCTTTTGAAGCAATTTCTTGAGCTAATGGTTGCATCATTGATTTATTTCCTGAATTCCAACCACCACCATGAAGTAAGATTACAGTCGGTAATACTGTTCTTGAATTGAATAGATATGCATCAAGATGGATAGCTCTGTTTAAAACAGTTTTATATATGATGTCGTTCTTTTCTACAACTAGTTTATTTGGTTTGGGTTGAACAATTTCTATAAAGGGGAATTTTTTAATTTGTTTTTTGTATTCTGAATTAATAGTATAAGATGTATCCTTTGTAACTTGTGAAAAGCCAAAATTAAAAATTAGAACTCCTAAAAAACAATACAAATACTTCATTCTAAACCTATTATTAAGAAGTGAACTTCTTTTTAAAAATTAATTTAATTTACCAATTTATAAAGCTATAAACTTATTAAATCAAAATAAAGGTAATCGATTACAC
>JAUXNR010000099.1 GCA_030682755.1 Flavobacterium sp. | reverse complement strand
ATACAATCCTTTGATGGCTTTCCAACCTAAAAAAGCAACAACTCCTGAAAGTAATAAGGAACCAAAAAGCGGAATAAACCCTTTTACTATTGCTTTTGAATCTAAAAGGTGTTTTCCGATTCCTAGAATTACCACACCTACAAAAAGCAAAAATGCTATGAGAAATAAAGGAATATTCCATCCGAAAGGATAATGAATAAATCCGAAAGGAACATTAAAATACACATGATCTTCATCAGATTTTAAATTGCTTAAATCTGCATTTGAAAAATGTGAAAGCAAAGGCATCAAATAAGTGGCTTGATGCTCTAAACATTCCGGCGTAAAGTTTTCAAAATTATCTTGAACCGTATGGTAATCAAAATGGTCATCAATGTAGGCAAAATTAAATCCGGGGATATCGGCTTTTTCTCTAAATGCTGTCAAATCTGTATCATTTGGAAGCATTTTATAAATGCTGTACATTAAAGAATTGGACACCGGAAATTTTGTTTTGGCTTCAGAAAATCCTTTGATTAGATTTGAATTGCCTCCGTTTATTTCTGCCAACATCATGGAAGGACCTTTGGTTCCTCTGGCTTCAAAATTTAAAACCAATCCCACATCTTTTGCCCAAGGATGTTCTGAAACAAATGCAAATGCACCGTTCAAACCTAATTCTTCAGCATCTGAAAAAACAATGATAATGTCATTCTTGTTTGGTGTTTTATTGTGAAGAAAAACCCTGATTCCCTCTAAAATTGTAGCAAGTCCGTTTGCATCATCGCTTGCACCATATGATTTTGAATGTGGAGCACTATCATAATGTGTTAACAACAACAACGCTTTTGAAGATTCTGATCCTTTTATTCTTGCAATTACGTTTTTTGTTTCAACCAAATTATTCCATTTACTCAAAACAGCACTCTCTTGAATTTGGGTTTCAAGTCCCAGTTTTTTTAATTCAAGGTCAAGATATTCCAACACGTTTTTATGATAGGGACTTCCCACATAATGCGGTTCTTTTGAAATAACTTCAATGTGTTTTAACGCTCGTTCTGTTGAAAATTCTGTGAGAGGAACACTTGCTTTTGAATAATCTTGGGGCATCATTCTATAGAAAATAAATGCAATTATTCCAATAATTAAAAGTGCCGAAAGCAATGAAGTGGAATTTTTTTTCATTGGTTAAGTTGGGTTGGTTTTGGTTAGTTATCTTTTTTGACCAGCATATAATAGTCATTTTCTAAAACAAGATAGCCTTGATCATATAAAAAATGATACGTGTTTCCTGTTTTAGTATTTAAAATAGAAGTGAAATAGTCAAAATCAAAACCTTTACTTAATAATTTTGATTTGGTGGTTTTACTCTTTCCTTCGGTATTTAATTCACACAAAATACGGTAATTTTTGCGTAACTTGTTGTTGATGTTTCGCATTAAATTCGTACTGTCTTTGTTCATCTTATTGTTGTAAGCATTTCTACAACCGTCGCTACAAAACTTTTTGTCTTCGCGACCAATGATTTTTTCGTCACATTCTAAACAGTTTTTCATAAGCTCATTATTTCAACTTCTTGATACTATATAAATCATGTCTTCTGTCTTTTAAAATTCGAACTGTTCCAAACTCATGCAGTTGTTTTAATAAATCCAAATCAACATCTACAATCAACGTCATTTCTGTATTTGGTGTGGCTTCAGCTTTAACACCATTACTCGGAAATGCAAAATCTGAAGGCGTAAAAACAGCCGATTGAGCATATTGAATATCCATGTTGTTTACTTTTGGTAAGTTTCCAACACAACCGGCAATGGCCACATAACATTCGTTTTCAATGGCTCTGGATTGAGCACAATGTTTCACTCGCGTGTAACCGTTTTGTGTGTCGGTTAAAAACGGAACGAAAAGAATATTCATTCCTTCATCGGCCATTAAACGAGATAATTCAGGAAATTCTACATCATAACAAATCATGATGCCAATTTTTCCGCAATCGGTGTCAAAGGTTTTGATTTGTGATCCGCCTTGCATTCCCCAATGCAACGATTCATTTGGAGTGATGTGAATTTTGGTATACATTTCATTGGTTCCATCTCGTTTACACAAAAATCCCACATTATATAAAATCCCATTTTCCATATAAGGCATACTTCCGGTGATAATATTTATGTTATAGGAAATGGCATATTCTTGAAATTTTTTCCGAATGGGTTCTGAGTGTTTTGCCAATTCACGAATGGCATCAGCTTCTGAAAGGTGATTGTAATCAGCCATCAAAGGAGCGGTAAATAATTCCGGAAAAAGAGCAAAATCACTACCATAACCCGAAACAACATCAATGAAAAATTCAGCTTGTTCAAATAATTGTTCTAAGTTGTTTAACGGACGCATTTGCCATTGAATCAACCCTAAACGAATTACACTCTTTTTTAAGTTTATTAAGTTTGGACTTTCATCATAATAAATGTTATTCCATTCCATCAACACCGCATATTCGTTTGAGCTTTTATCGCCAACCAAATAGTTTTTCATGATTTTTTTTACGTGAAAATCATTACTGATTTGAAATGATAAAACGGGGTCATACAATTCTTTTTGTTTTACTTTATCAATATATTGTTTGGGAGAAAATTCTTCTTTGTAATCAATATAATTCGGAATCCTTCCTGCAAAAATAATGGACTTTAGATTTAGCTGTTCGCACAATTCTTTTCGGGCATCATACAATCTTCTTCCTAATCTTAGACCACGATATTTCGGATGAATAAAAACATCTATTCCATATAAAACTTCTCCTGAAGGATTGTGTGTGTCAAAAGAATAGTTTCCGGTAATTTGAGCATATGTGTGATTGGCAATTACTTTTCTATAATCTATAATCAATGAAAGTGCGGAGCCAACCACTTTACCATCCACCAAAACCACGAGTTGTCCTTCCGGAAAAATGGATAATAATTTTTCAATATGATGTTCCTTCCAATAGGAGTTTTCCAACTCGCTATAGGCTTCCATCATAGAATCTTTTAATTGTTTATAATCTTCAAACTGTAAATTTCTTAACTCAATCTTACTTATTGCCTCTTGCATAAATCTTTGTTTTTCTGCAAGATACAAAAAACATTTTCCGTTTGCAAACGTTTACAAACATTTACAACCGAAAGTAAGTGTTTTTGTACCGAATAAAATTTGCAAACTGATAAAACTTTGCCCTGTCGAAATGAATGAACAGTTTGAGTTTAAGAGAAGTAGAATTTATAATTTTCAATATTTCTTAAATCTGTGTTCCAAAAAAGAATCAATAGTATTTATTATAAACCAATTAAATTTTAAACGCCATGAATGCATTACAAAACAAAGTACAATTAATCGGACACGTTGGAAAAGACCCAATCATTAAAGATTTTGAAGGAGGAAAAAAATTAGCAAGTTTAACATTGGCAACCAACGATGTTTATGTTAGTAAAAAAGGAGATCAGGTGGAACAAACCCAATGGCACACTATTGTAGCTTGGGGAAAAACAGCTGAAATCATTGAAAAGTTTGTTGAAAAAGGAAAGAAAA
>JAUXNR010000114.1 GCA_030682755.1 Flavobacterium sp. | reverse complement strand
CCTACCATGTTTTCTGTAACATATACAGGTACAAACTGACGACCATTGTGAACTGCGATAGTTTGTCCTACGAAATCCGGAGTAATCATTGAGGCTCTTGACCATGTTTTGATTACACCTTTGTTTGATTTCTCAACATTCTCCAGAACTTTCTTTTCTAACTTGTAATGAACAAAAGGTCCTTTTTTTAATGAACGTGCCATATCTATCTAATTATTTCTTTCTGCGTTCAACAATATACTTACTACTTGGATTGGTTTTGGAACGAGTTCTGTAACCTTTAGCCGGAATACCTTTTCTTGAACGTGGGTGACCTCCAGAAGAACGTCCTTCACCACCACCCATTGGGTGATCAACAGGGTTCATTGCTACCGGTCTTGTTCTTGGTCTTCTTCCTAACCATCTTGATCTACCTGCTTTTCCAGATACAATCAATTGGTGGTCTGAATTCGATACCGCTCCGATAGTTGCTGTACAAGTAAGCAAGATTAATCTTGTTTCACCAGAAGGCATTTTTATCGTTGCATATTTACCATCTCTTGCCATTAATTGAGCAAATGTTCCAGCCGAACGAGCAATAGTTGCTCCTTGACCCGGACGTAACTCAATACATGAAATAACAGTACCCAAAGGAATTTTGCTTAATGGAAGTGTATTACCAATTTCCGGAGCTGCATTTTCACCCGACATAACTGTTTGTCCTACCTGCAATCCATTTTGAGCAATAATATAAGTCTTTTGACCATCAACATAACTCAATAATGCAATAAATGCAGTTCTGTTTGGATCGTACTCAATAGATTTAACTGTAGCTGGAATTCCATCTTTAGTTCTTTTGAAATCTATGACACGATATTTTTGTTTGTGACCACCGCCTGTATAACGCATGGTCATTTTTCCTTGACTATTTCTACCTCCAGAGTTTTTTTTCGGTGCGAGTAATGAACGCTCCGGCTTATCAGTTGTAATGGCGTCAAAACCATTAACAACTCTAAAACGCTGACCCGGGGTAATAGGTTTTAATTTTCTAACTGACATTGTTTAATTAGATATTATTATAAAAATCAATAGTTTCTCCTTCGCTTACTTGAACAATTGCTTTTTTATAAGCATTTGTTTTAGCACTAATTAATCCACTTTTTGTGTATTTAACTGAGCGATCTGGTCTTACATTCATAGTATTTACAGCAACAATATTTACACCATAAGCGGCTTCAATAGCATTTTTAATTTGCACTTTGTTAGCTTTCTTTTCCACTACGAACCCATAACGATTACTCAACTCACTTTGTTTAGTGATTTTTTCTGTTATGATAGGCTTAATAATGATACTCATGGTTCTATTATTTACTTAAATTTTCTTCAATTCCTTCCAAAGAGCTCTCTAGAAGCACTAATTTATTTGTATTCAAAATAGCATAAGTGCTTAATTCTGAGTTAGTTACAACATTAGAGGCTTTTAAATTGCGTGACGACAAATATACATTTTTATTCGAATCACCCAACACAAATAAAGATTTTTTATTTTCAATACCTAAAGCACCTAAAATTGCGATAAATTTCTTAGTATTTGGTACGTCAAAATTAAAATCTTCAACTACTACTAATTCAGCATCTTTTACTTTTTGAGATAAAGCAGATTTACGTGCTAATCTTTTTAAAGTTTTGTTCAATTTGAAAGAGTAGCTTCTTGGTCTTGGACCAAATACTCTACCTCCACCTTTGAACAAAGGGTTTTTGATGCTACCTGCACGAGCTGTACCGGTACCTTTTTGTTTTTTAATCTTACGAGTACTTCCTGTTACTTCAGCTCTTTCTTTTGCTTTGTGAGTACCTTGTCTTTGATTGGCAAGATATTGTTTCACATCAAGATAGATAGCATGATTGTTAGGCTCGATAGCGAAAACAGCGTCAGAAAGTTGAACTTTTCTGCCTGTTTCTTTTCCGTTGATATCTAAAACTTTTACTTCCATTACTTCTGAATGATTACATAAGAGTTTTTATGTCCTGGAACGCATCCTTTAACAACCAAAAGGTTTTTGTCTGCTACCACTTTTAAAACTCTAAGGTTTTGTATTGTTACATTTTCTCCTCCAGTTCTTCCTGCCATACGCATTCCTTTGAATACTCTAGATGGATAAGAAGAAGCTCCCACAGAACCAGGTGCTCTTAATCGGTTATGTTGACCGTGAGTTGCTTGTCCAACACCACCAAATCCGTGACGTTTTACTACCCCTTGAAAACCTTTACCTTTTGAAACTCCTTGTACATCAACAAATTCTCCTTCGTTGAATTGATCTACAGTGACTAAATCACCTAATTTAAACTCTGTTTCGAAATCTTGAAATTCAACGACTTTTTTCTTAGCAGAAGTACCCGCTTTTTGAAAGTGACCAATGGCCGCTTTTGTGGCGTGTTTTTCTGTTTTGTCATCGAAACCAAGTTGAAACGCTTCATACCCGTCAACCTCTTTGGTTCTGACTTGGGTAACGACACAAGGCCCAGCTTCGATTACTGTACAAGGAATGTTTTTCCCGTTTTCGTCGAAAATGCTAGTCATGCCGATTTTTTTTCCAATTAACCCAGACATATTAAACTATTTATAAATGATTAAAAATTCTTTTGTTTACTTTAAGACATAAGAATTAAGTATTAAGACGAATCTTAATACTTAATTCGGTATACTTAATTTATTATCACACTTTGATTTCTACTTCAACACCACTTGGCAACTCTAATTTCATTAGAGCGTCAATTGTTTTTGA
The DNA here is from genome assembly GCA_030682755.1 of Flavobacterium sp. Classification (GTDB taxonomy): domain Bacteria; phylum Bacteroidota; class Bacteroidia; order Flavobacteriales; family Flavobacteriaceae; genus Flavobacterium. The sequence continues at coordinate 530 of JAUXNR010000114.1, read as the reverse complement.
AGAGGAAGAATAGATATCTAATAATCTTTTGTATGAACTCACTTCAAACTGCTCTCTTGCTTTTTTATTCACGTGAGGAGAACGTAATACAGTGAAAATCTTTTTGTGTGTAGGTAATGGAATTGGACCTGTTACTACAGCACCGGTACTTTTAACCGTTTTTACAATCTTTTCTGCTGATTTATCAACCAACATGTGATCGTAAGATTTTAATTTTATTCTGATTTTTTGACTCATTTTCGTTAGAATTAAGCGTTACCTTTTGCTTTTTTGATAACTTCTTCAGAGATGTTTGAAGGAGTTTGTTCGTAATGTGAAAATTCCATTGTTGAAGTTGCTCTACCTGAAGACAATGTTCTTAAAGTAGTTACATAACCAAACATTTCTGATAGTGGAACAAACGCCTTAATTGTTTTTGCACCAGCTCTATCACCCATGTCGTTTACTTGACCTCTACGACGGTTCAAATCGCCTACGATATCACCCATGTTTTCTTCCGGAGTGATTACTTCTATTTTCATAATTGGCTC
>JAUXNR010000091.1 GCA_030682755.1 Flavobacterium sp. | reverse complement strand
AAGATAAATGTCATTTCATATATTAAAATTAATCAAAATGTTAGAAAAAATTATAGCCTTTAGTTTAAAGAATAAACTTATTGTTCTTTTATTTACACTTGGTGTTGTTGGATTTGGTTTGTTTTCAGTTTTCCAAATTTCAATCGGTGCTGTGCCTGATGTTACGAATAATCAGGTTCAAGTAATTACAACGTCTCGCAATCTATCTACTCAAGATATCGAACAATATATTACCTATCCTGTTGAAATTGAAATGGCGAATTTGCCTGGTGTAACCGAAATACGTTCTATTTCTAAATTCGGTTTATCTGTGGTAACCATTGTTTTTGAAGACGAAATAGGAACGTATTTGCCTAGACAACTGATCGCTGAAAAAATTAAATCAGCTTCCGAAAAAATTCCAGAAGGTTTTGGTACACCTGAAATGGGCCCAATTACCACAGGCTTAGGCGAAATCTATCAATATACGTTAGAAGTAAAACCCGAATTCAAAAATCAATATTCTGTTACCGATTTGCGTACGATTCAAGATTGGGTCGTAAAAAGACAATTATCTGGAATCAAAGGTGTGGTTGAAATCAATACTTGGGGTGGCTTTTTAAAACAATATGAAATTGCTATCAATCCTGCTAGTTTAAAAGCAATGAACATTTCTACTACAGATGTTTTTACAGCTTTAGAAAAAAATAATAGCATTGCTGGTGGTTCGTATATTGAAAAAACCAATCAAAGTTATTTCATTCGTGGCGAAGGAAAAGTAAATTCAGCTCAAGATATTGAAAATATTGTCGTTAAAAACGATTCTGGTTTACCAATATACATTAAAGACATCGCCAAAGTACAATTTGGTCATGCCAATCGTTTTGGTGCAATTACTGGAAATGGAGAAGGCGAGAAGGTTCTTGGTCAAGTAATGATGCTAAAAGGCGGAAACTCAAAACAAGTAATTGAAGATGTAAAACATAGAGTTGCCGAAATTGAAAAAACATTACCAGAAGGCGTTTATATCAACGGATTTTTAGAACGAAGTGAATTAGTCGGAAAAACTACATTCACCGTTGCTGAAAACTTGATTTTAGGTTGCTTAATCGTAATTTTTGTTGTGGTTTTATTGCTCGGAAATTGGCGTTCAGGATTGGTTGTTGCCTCTGTAATTCCGCTATGTTTATTATTTGCTATTTCGTTTATGAATATTTTTGGAATTGATGCCAATTTAATGAGTTTAGGGGCGATAGATTTCGGAATTATAATCGACGGAGCCGTAATTATTGTTGAATTCATTGCTTTTCAAATTGCACATAAATCCAGACATTTAGTAGGCATGGCCAAAGAAGAACGTCAGTTAGAAATTGACCAAATCACCTATAAAAGTGCTTCAAAAATGATGAATTCGGCTATTTTTGGTCAGTTAATCATTCTTATCGTATTTATACCAATTCTTTCTTTATCAGGTGTTGAAGGAAAAATGTTTAAACCTATGGCAATGACATTTAGTTTTGCTTTAGTTGGTGCGATGTTATTCTGTTTTACTTACGTTCCTGTTGCCGCTTCATTGTTTTTAAAACCGCAAGAAGAAAACCCTAAATCAATTTCCAATCGTTTAATTAACAAATTGAATTCTTGGTATTTACCTGTAATTACTTGGGCTTTAGGCAATACTAAAAAAGTACTTTACGGAGCTGTTGGTTTATTATTTTTAGCCGTTGGATTGTTTGCAACTATGGGAGGTGAATTTATTCCAACGTTAGATGAAGGTGATTTCGTAATTCAACCTGTTTTAAAAACAGGAACATCACTTTCTAAAACTATTGAAACGACTACCAAGATTGAAAAAATAATTCTTAAAAATTTCCCGGAAGTTTCACAAGTAGTCAGTAGAATTGGTGCTGCCGAAGTGCCAACCGATCCCATGAGTATGGAAGAAAGTGACATTATCGTAAAATTAAAACCAAAATCAGAATGGGTTTCTGCCAATTCTAAAGATGAATTAGCCGATAAAATCAAAGCGGCTTTAGAAGAGAAAATTCCAAACATGGAAATCGAATTTACGCAACCTATTGAAATGCGTTTCAACGAATTAATTTCGGGTTCTCGTTCCGATGTGGCAATTAAAATTTTTGGTGAAGATTTAGATGTTTTAGCCAAAAAAGCACACGAAATCGAAAAAGCAATTAAAAATGTGGAAGGTGCATCTGACATTATCATCGAAAAGACAGAAGGTTTACCTCAAATGATTGTTGATTATGACCGAAGTAAAATTGCTCGTTATGGCCTAAATATTGCCGATTTAAACGAAATGATTGCTTTAGGATTCGCTGGAAAAACTGTTGGGAACGTATTTGAAGGCGAAAAACGTTTTGATATGGTTATTCGATTAGATAAAACCAACAGAACCGATATTGAAGACTTACGAAATTTATATGTTTCCACTCCAAATGGCGAGCAAATTCCGCTAAGAGAATTAGCTGCTATCGAATATACAGAAGGTCCAGCTAAAATTTCAAGAGACAATACCAATCGAAGAATTATTGTAGGAATCAATGTAAGAAACCGTGATTTACAAAGTGTTGTTGATGATGTTCAGCAAATTATTGAAACCAAAATCGATTTACCAACAGGCTATCGCGTTACCTATGGTGGTCAATTTGAAAATCTGCAAAGTGCAAAAGCACGATTGTTAATTGCTGTACCAATTGCCTTATTTTTAATTTTTATTTTGTTGCATTTTGCCTTTGGTTCCATCAAAGAAGCTTTAATGGTATATTCTGCAATTCCTTTATCAGCAGTTGGTGGTGTGTTGTTTTTATGGATGCGAGATTTGCCATTTAGTATTTCGGCAGGCGTAGGATTTATTGCATTATTCGGAATTGCAGTGCTAAACGGAATCGTACTAATTGAACATTTTAAAGAATTGAAACACAGTGGTATGAAAGATATGAACGAACTAATTTTAAAAGGAACCACCGATAGACTTCGACCGGTTTTATTAACCGCCGCCGCAGCTGCTTTAGGGTTTTTACCAATGGCAATTTCATCATCGGCTGGAGCAGAGGTTCAACGTCCGTTAGCTACTGTAGTTATTGGTGGATTATTCACAGCAACATTATTAACCATGATTGTATTGCCTATTTTATTCAAAGTTTTTGATGAGAAAGAATTCAAAAAACCAAAATTCAAAAAACATGTAAGCGGAACTTATATTTTGTTATTCTTATTGGGTACAAGCTTTGGTTTTGCTCAAGAAAATAATGCTGAATTAGATTCAATTATGAATAAAGCTTTGCAAAACAATAAATTAGTGAAAGCTGGGCAATTGCAAATCAACAAAGCAAATGCAAATGTAAAAACTGCTTATTCTTTTGATAAAACGAATGTGTATTATAGTTATGACCAAAATAATTTAGCGTTAAATAACGAACCCTTAAAAGTATTTGGAGTACAGCAATCATTTGCTTTTCCAACGGTTTATGGTGCTCAAAAAAAGGTCTATAAAGCCGAATTAGAAAGTCAAAAGGCTTCTTTCGAATTGCAGAAAAACAAACTCAAATTTGAAGTTTCAAAAGTATATCATCAAATTGTATATGTACAACATCAAGAAAAATTGTATAAATATTTAGATAGTTTGTACCAAAATTTCTCTAAAGCAAGCGACCGAAGATTTGAATTAGGCGAAACCAACTACTTGGAAAAAATAACTGCCGAAGCAAAATTTAGACAAATCAGAACCAAACTTTCGCAATTAGATAAAGAGAAAAAAGCACAATTAGAAGTATTACAAGCTTTACTACAATCGGAGGAAAAAATCAATGTAAAATCGAATGAAATTAAACCAATAAATACTATTTTAAACACTTCAAGTAAAGAATTGTATAGTTCTTATTTAGAAAGCATTACAAAAAAATATAAATCTAACGAAAAACTCCAAAAGCAGAATTGGTTACCCGATTTAAACGTGGAATATTTTCAAGGAAGAAATAGCGGAATTTCTCAATCTTTATATGGATTTCAAGTTGGTGTTGCTGTTCCAATTTTATTTAATGGGAATGCTGCCAAATCTAAAATTGCCAAATTAGAAACACAAGCTTGGGAGCAACAAAAACAACATGAACTGATTAAAATGGATGCACACATCAACCAAAAAAACAGTGAATTAGAACAATATAATCAAGCCATCGATTACTATAATCAATACGGAAAAAAAGTTTCTCAAGAGATTATTAAAGTAGCTAACATGAGTTACAAACACGGTGAAATTGATTTTTTTCAATTCATACAAAGTTTAGAAAATGCAACCACAATTCAAGTTGATTATTTAGATGCCGTAAACCAATACAACAAAACACAATTAGACTTACAATATGTTAATATACAATAATTTACAGATGAAAAAACTATTCTACATAGCAACGATAACAACACTTTTATTTTCATGCAAACAAGAAGTTGCAGAAGAAAAAGTAGTTGATGACGGATTGATTACAGTAACAGAAGCTCAATTTCAATCGTCAAAAATGGAAATTGGTTCACCAATTGAACAAGATTTCGAAGTTACAGTCAAATCCTCTGGAAAAATTGATGTTCCACCACAATATAGAGCTAAAGTAACCACATTTTTAGGCGGTTATGTAAAAGCCACCAAATTATTAGTTGGCGATAAAGTTGCAAAAGGACAAGCTCTAATTACCTTAGAAAACACCGATTATCTTGATTTACAAAAGGATTATGTAGAAGTTGCTGAACAAATTAACTATTTGAAATCAGAATATGAACGCCAGAAAACGTTGTACAATGAAAAAATTACTTCACAAAAAAACTATTTAAAAGCAGAAAGCGATTACCGCCAAGCGAAAGGAATGTATCAAGGTTTACGTGAAAAATTAGTGTTATTAAACATCAATCCAACTAATGTTGAGCTTGGAAAATTTACTTCACAAATTACAATTTCGGCACCAATTTCCGGTGATGTAACAGTAATGAATGCAAATGTTGGCATGTTTATGTCGCCTTCCGATGTAATTTTAGAAATTGTAGATACCAATTACTTGCATTTGAATTTAAGCATTTTTGAAAAAGATATTTTACATGTAAAACAAGGTCAAAAAATCAATTTTAAAGTACCCGAAGCAAGTAAAGAACAATTCAGTTCTAACGTACAATTAGTCGGAAAATCGATAGAAAGTAAGGACAGAACCATTTCGGTTTTTGGTACACTATCACCAGAAATAAAAGGAAAATTATTATCAGGAATGTTTGTAGAGGCTAACATAATTACAGATACTAAAAAAGGATTTGGAGTTCCATCTGATGCTATCATTACAGAAAATGACAAACATTATGTATTGGTTTTAAGCAATAAAACAACTGAATATAAATTCAAAAAAGTTGCTGTTACGGTAGGAGAAAAATCAGAAAAATTCATTGAAATTATGCCTAATGATAATGTTAATGCTGAAACAAAATTACTCACAAAAGGTGTTTTTGATATAATTAATTAAAATTTCAATTTATATTATAAATTTTAAAATCAAATCAAATGATAACAATAGATAATTATTTAGACAATCATTACATACACAGAAGCAATTGGTTACGAGCTGCAGTTTTGGGAGCAAACGATGGAATAATTTCTATTTCCAGTTTAGCAATTGGTGTTGCAGCTGCAAGTTCAACTAGAGAACCAATTTTATTAGCAACAGTTGCCGGACTAGTTGCAGGAGCATTATCAATGGCTGCTGGCGAGTATGTTTCGGTTAGTTCGCAAACAGATACAGAAAAAGCAGATATTGAAAGAGAAATTAAAGAATTAGCAGAAATGCCTGAAGAAGAGCTAAGAATATTAGCTCAAATATATGAAAAAAGAGGTTTAAAAAAGGAAACAGCAATGCAAGTTGCCATTGAATTAACAGAAAAAGATGCATTAGCCGCTCATATTAGAGATGAATTAGGAATTAATGAAATAAGCCAAGCAAATCCAATACAAGCAGCTATTTCATCTGGTGCAGCATTTACCGTTGGTGGTGTTTTGCCATTACTAGTGATACTTTTTACACCAATAAAAAACATGGAATATTGGTTGTATGCTTTTACAATTATTTTTCTAATAGTATTAGGAAGTATTGCTGCAAAAACAGGAGGCTCAAGTATTAAAACAGCAATTTTAAGAATAACAATTTGGGGAACAATTGCAATGGTTTTATCAGCACTTGTTGGCTATCTTTTTGGGGTTAGAGTATAACAAAAACTAATAAACTTTTAAAACATTTATATATGAACGACGCACATTTACACATGGTAGTAAACCACTTTCCAATTATCGGGACGATTTTTGGAGTAGGAATTCTAATTGCTGGAATAGTATTGAAAAATAATTCAGCTCGAAATATTGCTTATTTTCTTTTTATCATTTCTGCCATTTTTGCTGCAATAAGTATGAGCACTGGAGAAGGAGCAGAAGAAATTGCAGAAAAATTGCCGGGAGTAACCGAACAAATTATTGAAATACATGAAGAAATCGCTGAAAAATTTTCACTTATTATGTATTTTCTTGGCAGTTTTTCTTTAATATCCTTATTATTAGCGGTATTTAAAAAACCTCAAGAAAAATATGTTGGTTATTTCACATTATTAGTAGCAATCATAGCTCTATATTTTGCTCAACAAACCGGAACAACCGGAGGCGAAATTCGTCATACAGAGATTAGAGAAAATACTACATTTCAAAATGATCTAATTTCTGTTGAAAAAGAAATTAAATCAGATGATGATTAAGCAAGACTTTTAGGATTGAGTTTGATTTTGTATCTTTATCAAAATCAAAAAAATATTATGAACAAAGAATTCAATCCTAAAATGATTCCAATGATTATTGGAATAATCGTATTAATTATTTTCTTAGCAAAATCAACAGTAACCATAGGTTCTGGAGAAGCCGGAGTTTTATACAAAACTTTTGATAAAGGAGTTGTAACCGATGAACCACCATTGGGTGAAGGTTTTCACATTGTAGCACCTTGGAACAAAGTGTTTATCTATGAAGTTCGTCAACAAGAATTATCAGAACAAATGCAGGTGTTGTCATCTAATGGTTTGGAAATCAAACTCGATGCTACCGCTTGGTTTCATCCGCAATATGAATTTACAGGAAAATTACACCAAGAAAAAGGCGAAAATTACATCGAAAGAGTGATTCGTCCTGCTATTCGTTCTGCCGCTAGAAGTGTGGTGGGAAGATATACTCCGGAACAACTTTATTCCACCAAAAGAGATGCTATTCAAGATGAGATTTTCACGGAAACGAAAAAGATTTTAGCCAATCAATACATTCAATTGAACGAAATTTTAGTACGTGATGTTACGTTGCCTTCTACAATCAAAACGGCCATTGAAACCAAATTAAAACAGGAACAAGAAAGTTTGGAATACGAATTCCGTTTAGAAAAAGCTCAAAAAGAAGCGGAACGCCAACGTATTGAAGCAGAAGGAAAAGCGAAAGCCAACCAAATTTTAAGTGCTTCACTTACCGATAAAATTTTGCAAGAAAAAGGCATTCAAGCCACCATTGAATTGTCTAAGTCTCAAAATTCGAAAGTAATTGTAATTGGTTCTGGGAAAGACGGAATGCCGATTATTTTGGGGAATCAGTAGTTCAACAAATCACAAAGTTTCTAAATTTTTTGTTTTCTAAAAATTTAAGTCGTTACATTTGCAACATCAAAATAGAAAAAATGTTTTCAATTCAATTACATCATCATCATCACACCTCCGCTCAAGCGAAGTAATGATGCTATGTAATTAATTCATATATCTAAAACCCGTTTGAGTACATCAAACGGGTTTTTTGTTGCTCTCCGCTTTGGTGTACTCATTTTAAAAAAAAACAAAAAATGAACACCTTAAAAATTGCGATTCAAAAATCAGGTCGACTCAACGAAGAAAGTCTTCAAATTCTAAAAGATTGTGGAATTTCCATCAACAACGGAAATGATCAACTCAAAGCTGAAGCCTCAAATTTCCCATTAGAAATTTTGTTTTTACGTAATTCAGATATTCCACAATATCTCATCGACGGAGTGGTAGATGCGGCAATTGTCGGCGACAATCTTTTAGTTGAAAAAGGACAAAACATCACAGTTGCTGAAAAATTGGGTTTTTCTAAATGCCGAGTTTCAGTGGCGGTTCCTAAAAATTTTCAGTACAATTCCATTCAAGATTTGAATAATTTGCGAGTGGCGACATCTTATCCTACAACGGTTTTAAACTTTTTTAAGTCGAAAAACATTTCGATTGATATTCACCAAATTTCCGGTTCGGTTGAAATTGCTCCGAACATCGGTTTGTCAGATGCAATTGTCGATATCGTTTCCAGCGGAAGCACCTTATTCAAAAACAACCTTAAAGAAGTAGAAGTCATTTTGAAAAGTGAAGCCGTTCTTGCCGTTTCACCAAACATTTCAACTGAAAATCAAGAAATTTTAAACAAACTTCAGTTCCGAATTCAATCCGTACTAAAAGCCAGAAAATCCAAATATATTTTGATGAATGTACCGAATGATAAAATTCAAGAAGTCAGCCAAATTCTTCCGGTTTTAAAAAGTCCAACTATAATGCCTTTAGCAGAATCGGGGTGGAGCAGCCTTCATTCCGTCATCGAAGAAGACACTTTTTGGGAAGTCATCGATCAACTTAAATCCGCCGGAGCAGAAGGAATTTTGGTTTGCCCGATTGAAAAGATGGTTTTGTGATAAAGTGATTAGTAATTAGTGAATAGTAATTAGTCTTAATGAAACTTAATGAAAACACCCTTAATACCTTAATGTTAAAATAAAAATGAAAAAATATAAAAATCCACCCCAATCTCAATGGTCAACGTTAACCCAACGACCAACCCAATCATTCGCCGAAATTGAAGAAACAGTTAAATCCATTTTCAAAGAAATTCAGACCAAAGGCGATACAGCAGTTGCCAAATATACTTCGTTGTTTGACGGAATTAAATTAGATAATTTTCTGGTAACCGAAAATGAAATTAAAGAAGCAGAAAAGCAAGTTTCAACCGAATTAAAACAAGCCATCGCTTTAGCAAAATCAAATATTTACAAATTTCATTCAGCTCAAAAAACAAGCAAAATTGAAGTAGAAACCACCAAAGGCGTTTTTTGTTGGCAAGAAAAACGACCCATTCAAAAAGTTGGTTTATACATTCCAAGCGGAACAGCTCCTTTATTTTCAACGGTTTTGATGTTGACCATTCCCGCTCAAATTGCAGGTTGTGAAGAAATTATTTTGTGCTCACCACCGGATAAAAAAGGAAAAATAAATCCCGCTATTTTGTATGCTGCCAATTTATGTGGTGTGACAAAAATTTACAAAGTGGGCGGAATCCAAGCCATTGCGGCATTAACTTTTGGAACTGAAACAATTCCTAAAGTATATAAAATTTTCGGACCAGGAAATCAATTTGTCACGGTGGCGAAACAAGTAGCAACCCAATTCGGAACAGCCATCGATATGCCGGCCGGACCAAGTGAGTTATTGATTTATGCCGATGATTCAGCCATTCCTGCTTTTGTTGCCTCCGATTTATTGAGTCAAGCCGAGCACGGAACCGATAGTCAAGTAATTTTGGTTTCCAATTCGCAAAAAATAATTGATCAAGTCGAAAAAGAAATCGATAACCAGATTCAAGTTTTACCTCGCAAAGAAATCGCTCAAAAAGCTATCGATATTTCCAAATTAATTTTCATCGAAAAGGAAAGTGATGCATTGGATTTTATCAACGATTATGCTCCTGAACATTTTATTATTTGTTCCAAAAATGAAGAGTATTTTGTAAGCGGAATTCAAAATGCAGGTTCTGTTTTCATAGGAAATTTCACCCCGGAAAGTGCCGGTGATTATGCTTCCGGAACCAATCACACCTTGCCAACAAACGGATTTTCAAAGAATTATTCCGGTGTAAATCTTGATAGTTTTTCAAAAGCTATTACGTTTCAAAAAATTTCTGAACAAGGTTTAAAAAATATCGGAAATGCAATTGAAATTATGGCGGAAGCCGAAGGTTTACAAGCACACAAAAACGCAGTTACATTACGATTAAATGCTTTAAAAAATGAATAAAAATATAGAAATTAGCAGCTCCTTTTCGATTCAGAATTTAGTTCGTAAAACGATTTTGAATATGAAATCCTATTCGTCCGCTCGAGATGAATTCAAAGAATTTGAAACCAATTTGATTTTTTTGGATGCGAATGAAAATCCGTTTTCCAATGGATACAATCGCTATCCCGATCCGCAACAAAAGTTATTGAAAACACTTTTAGCAAAGCAGAAAAAGGTTTCGTCAAACCAAATTTTATTAGGAAATGGAAGCGATGAAGTACTCGATTTGCTTTTTCGTGCGTTTTGTGAACCCAATCAAGACAGCATCATCACTTTGCCACCAACGTACGGAATGTATGGCGTTCTAGCCGATTTGAATGCCATTGAAAACAGAGAAATTTTGTTAACCAATGATTTTGAACCTAATGTGGATGAAATTTTGAATGCTGTTTCAGAAAATACCAAAATCATCTTTTTATGTTCGCCAAATAACCCAACCGGCAATTCATTTTCAGATGAAAGTATTTTGTATTTGCTGAAGAATT
>JAUXNR010000084.1 GCA_030682755.1 Flavobacterium sp. | reverse complement strand
TTTTGAAATCAAAAAAAATATACGTACAACTTTGAATATCATATCCATTGGTAGAACGCACTGGAAAAAAGGATATACGTACGCCTTAGATGCAATGCCTTTTTTACAACAACAAAATAGTTCTTTTCAATATTCATTATTAGGTGTTCGGCCTAGTGAAGAACTTTTGTTTCAATTAAATGATTTAAATTTATATCACCACGTGGTTTTTAAAGATGCTGTACCTTTTGAACAAGTAATTCAGGAGATTCGAAATGCCGATGTTCTTTTGCTGCCAAGTGTGGAAGAGGGTATTGCTAATGTGGTTTTGGAAGCCATGGCTTTAGGAACACTTGTAGTAACAACCGCTTGTGGCGGGATGACGGAGGTGGTGACAGATGGTGTGAACGGATTTGTAGTGCCTGTTCGCAATCCCAAAGCTATAGCAGCGGCTCTCATGAAGGTTTCTGAATTGACTCTTGAAGACTATCAACGTATGACAAAAGCTGCCCGAAACACTATTGAAAAAAACTTTACGGAACAACAAATGGTTGAAGCAATGCAAAAACTCTATCAACCCTTAGAAACACAAGCATGAGAATAGGCCTTGTTTTACCGGCAATTCCGGCCTATTCGGAGACCTTTTTCCGTTCGAAAGTAAGCGGGCTGATTGCGAATGGGCATGAAGTGGTGGTGTTTGTGAATGGAAAAACTTCTGAAACGCAATATTGCGGGGCACGTGTGGTGTGTTCTTTTTCTACACAACGAAATCGTATGCTTTTGCTGTTGAGAGCAAAAGTAACGTTGTTTGTTTTATTGGTCAGCCATACGAAAATAGTGTTTCGGTTTATAAAAAGCGAACGAAAGGAGCATACCCCTTGGTTGAAATTGATTTCCGGTTTGTTACTCAATGCGGCACTCTTATCCGAGCGATTGGATTGGCTTCATTTTGGATTTGGAACGATGGCATTGGGAAGAGAGCATGTTGCAGACGCCATTGGAGCTAAAATGGCAGTAAGTTTCAGGGGGTTTGATTATTATGTATACCCTATTAAAAATTCAGGTTGTTATACGAAGTTATGGTCTAAAACTGTGCGGTATCATGTGTTGTCAGAATCCATGAAGTCAGGCTTGATTTCTTATGGAATTCCTGACTCAGCCATTTTTGTTATACCTCCAGCCATTGATACAGCTTTTTTTTCAGCACACTCCGCTATTCAATCCAACAAATCGTTACAGATTTTAACAATTGGACGCTTGCATTGGATTAAAGGATTGGATTATACTCTTGAAGCCTTAGCCTTATTACACCAAAAAGGAGTAGCCTTTCACTATACCATTATTGGAACGGGACCGGAAGAAGAACGCTTGCGGTTTACAGCCCATCAATTGGGTATTGCAGCTTTTGTGACATTTGCCGGTAAACAATCACCGGAATATATTAAAAAGCAATTGGAGCAAACGGATTTGTATGTGCAATACAGCATTCAGGAAGGGTTTGGTAATGCAGTTTTAGAAGCTCAGGCAATGGGGGTTTATTGTGTTGTGAGTGATGCAGAAGGGTTACAAGAGAATGTCGTGCATGGAGTTACAGGAAGTGTAGTGCCCAAGCGAAATCCGGAAGCTTTGGTTGCCGGTATTCAAGCATTTCTGGGAGAGGCAGCAATGGAAAAGATAAAAATAAATGAACAGGCTATAGCGAGAGTAAAACGTGATTATTCAGTTGAGAAGCAAAAATTGAAATTCAAAGCATTTTATGAAAGTAGTTAAAAAGTTAAAAAAAAGGTATAATGAATTTAAAAGACATCCGGTTACTTCAGGTTTTCCAATTGGTGCTTTTTACAGGTATGTTTACTTTAATGTAAAGGTCTTATTCTTGAAAGAATGTAAATATGATTGGATTAACGGGTTAAAGTTTATTGCCAGAAAAGGTGACGCCGGTATTGTAAGCAATATTTATCACGGTTTGTATGAATTTGAAGATTCCATTTTTTTACTTCATTATACAAAATCAAGCGATATTTTTTTTGATATTGGGGCAAATTTAGGCCATTACTCTTTAATTTTATCAGGAAGCAAGAATTGTTTGTCCTATTCATTTGAGCCTGTGCCGGAAACTTTTAGTCAATTAAAAAAACAAGTTTTACACAATAAATTGGATGATAAAATTTCTATATTTAATCTAGGTTTTTCAAATCAAACAGGTTTTCTATATTTTTCAACAGACAAAGGAGTTATGAATCATATTGTGTCTGATCACGAAGAAAAATCAATACAAATTCCCGTAACTACTTTAGATGATTGGTGCGATACCATTCAGCCTACAATTATGAAAATTGATGTTGAAGGTTTTGAAAAATTTGTTATTGAAGGTGGAATACAAACTATCAATAATATAAACTTGAAGGTAATCTTAATAGAATTCAACAAATCAGGTAATAAATATGGTGTAACGGATGAAGAAGTTTATCAACGATTACTGGATTTTGGTTTTTTACCTTATGTATACAGTTATCAAACAAAAGAGTTACTTCTTTCAGATAAGTATAACTCAAATAAATTTAATACGTTAATGGTTAGAGATTTGGCTTTTGTTCAAAAGCAACTTCTGTCCGATTACAAAGTAAAAATATTCTCTAAATGGTATTAGATTTATGATTAAAATTTTTATTCCTTCTATTGATTTTACAGGCACAAACAAACTCCAACTATTTGTGTTAACCCGACCATTTTACACTACTGATGGTTGGCGTAATGATTTTAAGATAAAAGAACGATGGGGTATAGCGGATATGTTTCACTATACCGATTCTCCTGATGAAGCTGCTTTTATGCTTTTGCCCTTGCCTGTAAATTATTACATCAATAGCGGACAATTGAAAGAATTGATAGCTTATAATCTTCTTTGTCTAGAGAACGGTATTAAAGGTTTTGGCTATGTCTCAGGAGATTTTGGAAAAGCCTATCCTGAATTTTCTCAGTTTATCTATTTTAGAATGGGTGGCTTTAAAAAGCAGCTTACTGATAAAAATTATGGTTTTCCGGTGTCTTTGTCCGATCACTTTCAAAAAATATATGGTTTGAAAGAACCTATACCAAGAGATAAATCAGACATTCCGAGTATTGGATTTTGTGGACATGCCACGGGTTCAACGCTAAAAAGAGGAAAAGAACTACTCAAGTGCTTGCTGGAAAACGGAAAGCGTTTTTTGCAAAACCCACTTCGAAACGACTGGGAACCTCTTTTTGCTTCAGCGTATGAACGATGGTATTTGTTACAAATCTTAGCAAAAGCAACGGATTTGCAATGTAATCTTATTTTTAGAAAACACTATCGGGGGGGAGCAAAAAACAAAGAGGAACAAGATCGTACCACCAAAGAATATTATGATAATATTTTGCACTCGGATTACGTACTTTGTGTTCGAGGTGCCGGTAATTTTTCAGTACGCTTGTATGAAACTCTCATGGTTGGCAAAATCCCTATATTTGTAAACACGGATTGCTTGTTGCCTTTGGCTGATGAAGTAGATTGGAAGCAACATGTGGTTTGGGTAGAATGGAAAGAACGACATTTAATTGCACTTAAAGTTTCGGAATTTCACAAAAAGATTTCAAACGAAGGCTTTTTAGAAACGCAACGCAAGAACAGAAAACTTTGGAAAGAAATTTTGACAGTGGATCATTATATGAAAAAAATAGGAAATGCTCTTTAATTTTTTAAAATACATTCGCCCAATTTGGTACTTTAACCTCAAACCCCAAAAAGAGTGGGGATACTTTCCAGCTACAGAACGTTTGGAGGCATTAGGGAGTTTGTTTCCCAGTGATAACGGGTATTTTTCAAAAACGGGTCAACAACGTGACAGAGCCTACACGGCATTTCAATCCGGATATATAGCGTTTCAAGCGGAAACGGGTATAACTATTTGGGACTTTGAAAAAATTCCTGTGATAGATGAATACCGATTTCTCAGAAAAAATGTACATACGGCTTGGGTACTTTATACGTTATTGATAAGATTGTTCACTTTTCACAACCCCATCAAAGAACTTTCCGGTTTTTTTAAAACGAGAAAAGTGAAACGTGTGGACTATTCCAAGCAAGTATTTGAGTACCCGGAATACGACTCTTTTGAAAGCCCTTTAGTGAAAAGGCAACCGTTGGTTTCGATAATTATTCCAACCTTAAATCGATACAAATACTTGAGCGATGTGCTTCGGGATTTAGAACAACAGGACTATAAAAATTTTGAAGTGATTGTAGTAGATCAAACCGATCCGTTTCAGGAATCGTTTTACCAAGGATGGCAGTTGGATTTGCGGTATTGGTACCAAAAAGAAAAAGCCTTATGGAAAGCAAGAAATGAAGCCATTAAAGTGGCCAAAGGCGATTGGATTTTATTGTATGATGACGATTCCCGAATTGATTCCAATTGGATTTCAGAACATTTGAAAACTATAGATTTTTTTCAAGCGGATATATCTTCCGGAGTTTCATTGAGTGTAGTGGGTGCTGAAATACCAAAACATTACAGTTATTTCCGTTGGAGTGATCAGTTGGATACTGGAAATGTGTTGTTGAAAAAGACCATTTTTCAGGAAATTGGTTATTTTGATTTGCAATTTGAAAAGCAACGCATGGGCGATGGGGAGTTTGGGTTACGTGCTTATTTGAACGGCTATAAAAATATTTCCAATCCGAAAGCGAAACGAGTTCATTTAAAAGTAAGTCAAGGGGGGTTGCGGCAAATGGGCAGTTGGGACGGTTGGCGACCTAAAAAGTTGTTTGGACCACGACCGGTACCAAGTGTTTTGTATTTAAGCAGAAAGTATTTTGGAGATAAAAGCACAGTATTTTTATTGATTAAAGAAATCTTACCTAGTTTGATTCCTTATCAAATGAAAGGGAATAAGGTAATGGCACTACTTTTTATTTTATTTTTACCTTTACTTTTGCCGTTAGTTGCTTATCAAATAAGTCTTTCTTGGCATAAATCAACAATAATGTTACAAAAATAAAGATGATAGAAATCGTTCCTTATGGCCCAAAATGGGAGCAGGCACACATTGCTTTTGCATCAAAGTATTGGACTAAATCCAGACGTAAGATTCCGGATTATATTTATTGGAAATTCAGAGGACGGCCCAATCAAGAAATAACCTCATTTCTTTTAGCTGTAGAGAACAACGAAGTAATTGGTCAATTGGGGTTGATTCCGGTTAATGTTCGGGTAGTGGACGAATTATATGAGGCACAATGGGCTTGTGACTTGATGGTTGATACTTCATACAGAGGAAAAGGTGTTGCTAAAATGCTATATGATGAAGCTCATAAACAAAAAGAACTCACTATTGGAAGTGACCCCAGCCCGGCAGCTTCTGCATCAATGCAAAAGAACGGCTATCTTCTCATGACTGCTTCTTGGAAATGTTTTTTTCCTTTGAATTTGAATGAAATAACTAAACTTAAAGGGATCAATCAAAGATTTTTAAATGTAATACCCAATCCTTTTTTACTTAAATATTATATTTGGAATATTTTACATCCAAACACTTTTGAATCAATTACTTTAAATGATTTTGAAGAAAAAAAAGAAGCACCGGATAAAAAAATATTTGTTTCAGTAGAACGGAATCAATCG
>JAUXNR010000082.1 GCA_030682755.1 Flavobacterium sp. | reverse complement strand
AACCGTTGTTTTTTGCATTTTGGACAAATGAGTTCCGGCAGGTTTTCTCTGGTAATGGAAGTTTGTAGCAGTTCATGAGTAATTGAAGCTGCATAGTCTTCCATTTTTTTCTGGAAAACATAAGCATCGACTTCGTTGTTTTCTATTTTCTGCAAAGCCAGCTCCCATTCAGCTGTCATTGCCACATCAGAGATTTTTTTGTCTTTGACAATTTTATAAACCTGTAATCCTTTTTCGGTCGGAATAAGTAATTTTTTTTCTCTTTGTATATAATTTCGGGTAAACAATGTTTCGATAATTGCTGCCCTTGTAGCTGGAGTACCGATACCGATATTTTGTAGAGCTTTCCGCTCTTCTTCATTTTCAATTTGATTTCCTGCATTCTCCATTGCGGATAATAGACCAGCTTCGGTATAGAGAACTGGCGGTTTAGTTTTCTTTTCCAAAACTACTGCATTTTTAATTTTCAGTTCATCACCTGTTTTTAGTTCAGGTAGCTCCTGAACCGGTTCATTGTCTTCATCTGAAAAGTTACTTTTAACAGCACGCCATCCGAGTTCAAGTATTTTGATACCTTTCATTCCAAATTCAATAGCAGAAGACTGTAAAACAATATCGGTTATTTTTTTGGTACAAGCCTGCGAAACAGCTTCCAGCAATCTAAAAGCAATCAAATCATAGATTGCATTTTCCATTGCCGATAATGCGGAAGGGATTTTATACGTTATCAATAAACCGTGGTGATCGGTTACCTTTAAATCGTTAACGATACGTTTGTTGAGGCGTACATATTTTATTTTGGACACAGCCTCTTTCAGAGAAGTACGGCTTTCCAATGCCCTTATAAGTCCGGGAATTTCTTGCCATACATCTTCGGGAATGTATTTGCTTCCTGTCCTCGGATAGGTAATGAATTTCTTTTCATATAAATCTTGAGCAACAGATAGGGTTTCTTCTGCCGATAATCCTAGTCTTTTATTGGCTTCTTTCTGCAATCCCGTCAAGTCAAATAGAAGGGGAGGCTGCTCGGTAACAGTTTTATTTTCTATATCTGTTACAATAGCTGTTTCGTTTCGTCGGATGGATTTTAGTGTTTCGTCTGCCTGTTTTTTATTGTTCCATTTGTTTTTAGAAAGACTTTTAAAATCTAAAAAATCCTTGCGGTGTTCCAATTGGATTTGCCAATAGGTTTGTACAGTAAAGTTTTTGTTCTCCAAAAACCTTTTACAGATTAAAGCTAATGTAGGTGTTTGTACCCGCCCCAATGAATAAACCCCGAAGTCTGAGGCAATACTCAATGCCTGTGAAGCATTAATTCCTACTAACCAGTCAGCACGGCTTCTACCTTGTGCTGCCTTATACAATCCGTCAAAATCGCTACTAGGTTTCAGATTCTCAAATCCCTGTTTGATGGCTTTTTCAGTAAGCGAGTTAATCCATAAGCGTTCAAAAGTCTTATTGCAATTGAGATATTCATAAATATAACGGAATATCAATTCACCTTCACGCCCAGCATCAGTAGCAACAATGATGCTGTCTGAGCGGTTGATGACTTGTTCAATTACTTTCAACTGTTTTAACGCACCTATATCATCAGTATAACTTTTGTCTTTTTTTACTTTTCGAATCGTCAGTAAAAAAGGATTGGGCAATATCGGTAAAGATTCTTTTTGAAATCCTGAAATTCCATAATCTTCAGGTATTGCTAATCCTACAAGATGACCCAATGCCCAGGTAACACAATAACCGTTTCCCTGAAGATAACCTTCTTTTTTTTCCACGGCTCCCAAGTGATATGCTATTTCACGAGCCACACTTGGTTTTTCTGCAATTACTGCTTTCATAATACATTCCAATTTGTGATTATATTTTTCTGCTTCTGGTTTTAGCAGGTGCTTTTAGTTTTTCCTGTTCCTCCTGTTGTTTTTTACTGTCTGGATTTTTTTGCTCGGATTTTAAAGGTTCTTTAATATTTTTGGTAGCCTCATTGGTTTTACCTTCCGAATTGACAGCAGTTTGTGTTTTATGGACTTCAGTTGGTTGCATTCTTTCCTTATATTGATTAGGAAACTCAAAGCTTGTTTTTCCGGTTTCCTTGTTGAAAGTAATATAACCCTGATACGGTTGCCCTTTTTTATCTTTCAATCCATCAATGTAAACGGTTTGACCGTTTTTGAAATCCTTATGTTGCTCATCGGTCAATTCCTTACCACGGAATGTTTTTAGAGCTTCCTGCGGTTGGCTTTGCTGATTATTTTGAGTTTGAGCGTTACTATGGGTTTGCCTGTTGGAATTATTACGGTCAAATAGGAACTCCACGTAACGTTTGTCTGCATTGAACTGTACTGAAGCAGAGAATTCGGTCCCTTTTTTGGAGATCATTCCCTCGATGTGAAGTGGTTTGCCTTCCATTAAGGTTTGCTTTTGATCATCATTTAGCTTTACACCCTTTATTTCATCTGGAATTTTAATAAAATCCGTCCGTAAGGCAATAATATCATTGGTAAGTCTGTCTATACTGATAATAGACGGTATTAGTTCGTTCGTTTTAGAGTTAATTAGATTAACTACACGTCCCATATTTCCTGTTTCGAGCAAGTTTTTCTTGTCATCATCTGTAAACTTATGACCAAAGAACTCAAAGTGCAGGTTAGGTTCTTTTTTGATACCGTGTATTGCCACGATAATATTCCCAGCTTCACCTTGCTGTAAAGATAGGCGGGCATCTGTGCGGAGGATAGAACCTCCAAGATTAATGCCTATCGGTAAAAGTTCATTGGTTTTGTAGCCTTTTAATAAAGGTTCTAGTAGGTTTCTTTTTTCAAGATACTCCTTGCTTAATCCAATGTTTTTCATTGTGTCCCAATCAATCATTTCGGGATTAAAGTGGTATTCACTTGTTTTTGGTGTTGTTTGTGTTGTTTCCATATTATTTTTATTTACTTGTTTTTGTTCAGCTTTTAACTCAGCTTTTTTAAAAAATTCTTTGTTCTCTGGCGTTGGATTATCTA
>JAUXNR010000078.1 GCA_030682755.1 Flavobacterium sp. | reverse complement strand
GGATTGATGTTGTTAGCTTTTACTTTTGGTCAAGCTCAAAATAAAAATGTAAAAGACGAAACTAAAACTACCACAACAACAATTAAAACCAGTGAAGGTGAAAAAAAAATCATCAAAGAAGAAAATTCTAAAGAAGTTCAGTTAATTGAAGTTGGTGATAAAAAAGACAACACTGTCAACCGTGATGTAAAAAACACACCAGTTATTGTAACAGAATCAACTGAAGTTTCAACGATCTCAAAACCAGTTGTAAAAGATAAAGACCGTTCTTCTTTTTATCTTTTAAATGGTCAAAAATTCAGAGTTCTTGCAGAACCTAAAGGATACAGTGTTGTGAGTGAAAACAATAAAAATTATGCCAGAATTAGACAAACCTCAAACAACACCTATATTTTTACAAGAAAAAACAAAACATCTTATGGTTATTTTGATGCAGATGGGAATTTAATTTTGGAAACATATGACCCTAAAAAGGATGTGTTTGTAACAGAAAAATTTGATGTAATTAAGTAATCCATGCTAATTATAATGAAAAAATCCTGAGCGTTAAACTCAGGATTTTTTTTATTGGTTATGTAAAAATGATTGCCTGTTGAGTAAGGTTTCTTCACTTTCCACATGGTTATCATCAGGAACGCAACAATCAACCGGACAAACAGCAGCACATTGAGGTTCTTCATGAAAACCTTTGCACTCGGTACATTTTCCGGGTACGATATAATAAATATCATCTGAAATAGGTGTTTGAGCGGCCTCAGCATCAACTTCAGTTCCATCAGGCAAAATCACTTTTCCTGTTAGTTTTGTTCCATCTTTATATCTCCAATCGTCTGCACCTTCATAGATAGCAGTGTTCGGGCATTCCGGTTCGCAAGCACCGCAATTAATACATTCGTCAGTTATTATGATTGCCATTTTAGATTGTTTAAAAGTTTAAGCGTTTAAAAGTTTAAAAGTGATTTCAAAATAAATTTTAAACTTTGAACTATTGGCTTTTGCCAACTTTCTATTTCTTATTTTTGTGCAAAATTACAATCAAAACACTATATAAACAAGTTACAAATGTTACAAAAATCCAAAATAAATTCTTTTGTTGCTTTAGGAGATTTTTTGAATCAGTTTTCAACGGATTCCAATCAAAGAAATCAGGACGTTTTAAACAACGATACCTTTTTTGAATCCTTTGAAGCTTTGTTAGCACTTTCGCAATCACACAATGGATGGTTTACCAAAGAACAAGTATATTTTGCTGTCAATTCATGGGCAGAAGCCTTGACCGAAGCAAACTTAAATGAATGGCTTTCCATATATGATTTTTCAAAAGTCACCCCTAAAACGGTGGGATTAATTTTAGCGGGTAACATTCCACTAGTTGGTTTTCATGATTTTTTATCGGTGCTTATTTCCGGTCATCATGCTTTGGTAAAAACATCTTCAAAA
>JAUXNR010000074.1 GCA_030682755.1 Flavobacterium sp. | reverse complement strand
AAAATTTATCTAGGTTTTTCTCAAGTGATTTTTGCTCTCTAGCAATTCGATCATTTGTTCGGGATAAGTTTTTTTCTGATTTAGCAATTGCATTTTGATGTCTCTCAAATTTCTTCTGTTCTTTAGCTAATTTCTTTTGTTTTTTTTCATTCTGACGAGCCATTTTTTCATTTTGTTTCTGTCTTTTTTCTGTTTCTTTTCTCGCGTCATCAGCAGCTTTTTTCTTTTGTTGGGCTTCTTTCTGAATGCGTTGATTTTCTTTTTCTTGTTGTTTTAAAACTTCAGCTGGAACCAATACAGTTGTTGTGTCTCTAACCGGAACGTTGTCAACTTGAGCAATTGCTGTAAAATTAATAAGGATTAAAAAACTTATTGTTAAAAGAATATTTTTCATAATTTTCGTGTATTTATATTAAAATCTATATATTTATAAAGGTACAAAAAAACTGACGATATGCATGTGTTTTTAAGGCAAAATTTATTCTCAATCCCTGTATTACTTGTAGTTTTTGTTTTTCAAAATGTTCTACAATCTTGTACAACTAAGACTAACATGTCTGATGTTGTTTCAAATGAAGCGACAGATTATTCTTTTGATTTAAATGATTTTGATTTTTATCCAACTTCAACAACAAACCAAGTAATTCATCATGATTATTTTGTAGTGTCTTATTCTGAGAAACATGAACAAGCGGAGTGGGCGGCTTATGAACTTAAAAAAAGCCATTTGAGCAATTCAAATTTTAAAAGACCTTATTTCATTGAAGATCCAAAGGTTACCACGAAATCTGCAGACTGGAGAAATTATAAAAATTCAGGGTATGATAAAGGACATCTTGTTCCGGCAGGAGACATGAAATTTTCTAAGCAAGCGTTTGATGCCACTTTTTATACCTCAAATGTGGCTCCGCAATTGTCAAGTTTTAATAATGGTGTTTGGAATAGATTGGAACAAAAAGTTCGTTATTGGGCTCAAAAATATAATGGACTGTATGTAATCACGGGAAGTATTTTAGAAGATAATTTGCCCACAATTGGTCATGAGAAAGTTGCGGTGCCGAACTATTTTTATAAAATACTATTAGATACATCACGTGATGAGCTTAAAATGATTGCTTTTTTAGTCCCACATGAAGAAAGCAAGCAACCTTTATATACATTTGTGGTATCTGTTGACGAATTGGAAAAAAGAACCGGAATTGATTTTTTTCATCATTTACCGGATTCTATTGAAGAAAAATTAGAATCTTCTTCGGATTACAAGAAATGGAGTTTTGATTGAATCTAATAATAATTTACCACTCATTTACCTTATTGGCATCTAATTTTAAAAAGATAAATAATAAGATAGTAAATGCCCACAAACTAGAACCGCCATAGGAAAAGAAGGGCAGTGGTACACCAATTGTTGGAAATAGTTTAATAAGCATGGCAATGTTAACAAAGAAATGTGTAAACAATATTGAAACTACACAATATCCATAAACCCTACTGAATTTTGTCTTTTGGTGTTCAGCCAAGTAAAGAAGCCTTAATAATAATGCAACAAACAGAAGTATAACAACTGTTGAACCAACAAATCCCCATTCTTCACCCACTGTCGTAAAGATATAATCTGTATGTTGTTCAGGAACAAAGCCTCCTTTAGTTTGTGTGCCTTCCAAAAATCCTTTTCCAATCCAACCTCCTGAACCAATTGCAATCATGGATTGATTTAAGTTGTATCCTTCTTTTTTTAAATCAACACCTTCATCAAATAACACGTTAATTCTATCTTTTTGATGGGGTTCTAAAACATTATCGTAAACAAAATCAACGGAAAGCACAAAAGCTGTTGTCATTATAAAAACCATCAAATAAGCCAGTGGATTTCTATTAATTCGTTTTGCTTTTATAAAATGCAGTAGCATTAAGACAACTACGGTAATTAGAATGTATTCCGGTTCAATAAAGAGGGAACAAAAGAACAAAATGACTGCAAAGAATCCGGTCCATAAATACCATTCAGGCAATTCTTCTCGATTGAGAACTAATACTAATGACAAAAAAATCATGGCACTTCCGGCATCCGGTTGGAGTAAAATCAAAAGTACAGGTAAACAAATAATTCCAAAAGCAATCAGTTGGTGTTTGGTATGTTTCAAAAAAACTAAAGCATCACTTAAATATTTTGCTAATAATAATGATGTTGCTGTTTTTACAAATTCAGAGGGTTGAAAACCAAAACTTCCTATTCCATACCAGTTGGTTTGCCCTTTTACGGTTTTTCCAAAAACAAACAATCCAACCAATAAGAGTATCCCAATGATATAAAATACAAAGGCAAATTTTTCATAGACCTTAGCATCAATTGAAAGGATAACTATAATCAAAGGAATGGTTAATATTATAAAAATAAGTTGTCTTCCATAAATTGCTTCCATGTCAAAACTGGTAGTCTCAATGGGTAATGAAGAAGAATAGATGTTCATCCAACCTAAAATAACCAATAGACCATAAATTAATATGGTAATCCAATCAAGATTACTTGTTACATTTTGGTTCTTCATTATTTGTTTATGCTAAACGGTTGGCCACTTATTACTTTGGCATATTCTTTTTCTAAACTGGTTTCATACATTCTCTTTTCAAGATCTGTTCGAGTAATTGTTCCTTTGAGGTATTTTTCAATCATCAAACTAGAAACTGGTCCTGCAATTCGAGCACCCCAATAACCGTTTTCAACAAAAACTGCAATGGCAATTTTCGGGTCGTCTTTTGGTGCAAAAGCCACAAAAATGGAGTGGTCAGTAAGTTGCGTTCTAACGCCGTTTATTTTTGTAAAGTTTTCAGCAGTTCCTGTTTTTCCACAAATATCAATTCCTTCAACCTTTAACCTTGAAGCAGTTCCTTTATTGTAAACATCAAAAAGGCCATTGATTACGGGAGGAAAATATTGTTGGTCAACTGTGGTTTGGTGTTTTGTAGTAAACTTGGCGTCTATGGATTGATTCTGAATTTTTTTAATTACATGAGGGGTATAATAATAACCTTGATTTGCAACAGTAGCCATGACATTACACAACTGAATGGGTGTGGTTAAAATTTCTCCTTGTCCAATTGCGTTTGAAATGATGGTGGTGCTTCGCCATCCTCCGGCACTATAATATTTATCATATAGCTTTGTAGTTGGTACTTTTCCTCTTTTTCCGGGAGGTAAATCATAACCCATATAATCTCCTAATCCGAAACTTTTCAAATGATTACTCCAAGCATCTACACCTTGTGAAGGTTTTGGATATTTTTCAATGGTTTTTTTATAAACATTTGCAAAGTAAGTATTGCATGAGCTATACATTCCTGCATTTAAACTAAATCCTCCTGAATCGTGGCAACGCATGAATCTATTGCCATAACTGAAACCTCTTCTGCAGAAAAAGGTAGTTTGTTCATCAATAACTTCTTCTTGCAATCCAATCAATGCAGTTAATATTTTAAACGGAGAACCCGGCGGGTATTCTGCCAATAATCCTCTGTCAAACAATGGCATTGCAATACTGTCATTATAAAGTTTTGTGTAATTTCTGGAGCGTTGTCTTCCAACTAACAAAGCCGGATCATAGGATGGAGCAGAAATCAATGCTAAAATTTCTCCTGTTTTTGGTTCTATAGCCACAATCCCACCTCGTTTATTAGCCATTAAAGCTTCGCCATATTTTTGAAGCTCAATGTCAATGGAAAGTGTAATGTCTTCACCTTGTTTGGCAATGGTATCATAAATTCCATTTTTATAAGGACCAATAATTCGGTTAAATTTGTCTCGTTGATAGTATTTAACCCCTTTTTGACCCCTTAATAATTCTTCGTATTCTTGTTCAACACCTTGTTTTCCAATTAAATCACCACTTCGGTAATAAGGGTTGTTATCAATAATGGCTTGATTTACTTGAGTGATATAGCCAAAAATATTTGCACCAACATTTACCTGATAATCACGCAAAGATCTTTTCTGGATTTCAAAACCTTTGAATTTTCCAATTTTTTCCTGAAATGCCGCAAAATCTTTTCTGTTTAATTGGGTTAAAAAAGGAGATGGCAATCTCGGACTGTGATTGATAGCTTTTTTTAATATCCTGTCAAAATCCTGTTTGGTAATATCTAAAAGTTTGCAAAATTCTAAAGTATCCAGATTTTTAATCTCTCTCGGGATAACCATCAAATCATACGAAGGTTGGTTAGCAACCAACAATACGCCGTTTCTGTCATAAATATAACCCCTTTCAGGATATTCATATACAATTTTTATAGCATTGTTTTCTGATTTTAATTTATAGGAATCGTCTATAATCTGCAAATAGAAAAGCTTCACTAAAATCATTAAAGTAGCAACTACGATAATTGAAGGAAGGAGTATTTTTCTCATTTTTTTACAGGTTTAAACAAATATATCAAACAGATGCATAAAATTAAGGTAAAAATACTACTCAAAAAAGTTCGCAATAAAATATCCCAAAAGAAAGTAAATCTGAATATTTCAAGCAAGAACAAAATCAAATGGTGGGTCACCACTGAAACTAACAAAAATGAAAAACGTTCAGGTGTAAGTCTTTCATTGATTTTCACGGTTTGATATTCATAACTCAAACCAAAAGAAAATTTAAAAAAAGTGGGTCTTAAATAAGCTAAAGTTACACAAGCTGCAGCATGAACTCCACCCGAATCACTAAACATATCCATCAATAAACCAAGAAAAAAACTGACTAATAAAAGTCCGTATTTATTAGCATTAACTGGGTATAACAGAATAAAAAGAATATAGGGATAAGGGTTGATGAACTTTAAAAAATCAAATTGATTGAAGACTACAACTTGCAAAGCAAGCAGTAAAATAAAGCGGAATATATTTATGAAAAAAGTACTATTCATCTTTAATTTTTGCTTCTAATTCTTCAATTTCTTCTCGGTTTTTGTTTTCAATCACATATACATGTCCAATGCTTGTCATGTCATTAAATAACTTTACATCCATCGTATGAAGATTGGATTCCGTATCAATATATATTTTGTAAATGATACCGATGGCAATATTTTCTGGAAAAATAGATTGAGCTCCTGTTACGATGGTATCTCCTTTTTTAACACTAGCTAATCTTGGGATGTCTATTAATTGAACAATTCCGGTGTTTTTCCCATTCCAAGTTAACGTTCCAAAATGATTCGATTTTTTTATCTTGGCATTTATCTTAGATTTTATATTTAAAACACTTACAACCGTGGCATAATTTTTTGAAGTAATATCTACAATTCCAATAATCCCTTTGCTGTTAACCACACCCATAAAAGGTTTTACGCCTTTTGCACTTCCGCTGTTAATGGTTAAAAAGTTTTCGTGG
>JAUXNR010000058.1 GCA_030682755.1 Flavobacterium sp. | reverse complement strand
GCACGAACGTTTCGGTAAAGGCGAAGTCTTAAACCTAGAAGGCGTAGGAGCTGATAAAAAAGCAGAAATCAAATTTGATGTGGGTGGGATAAAGAAGTTGTTGTTGCGGTTTGCAAAGTTGGATGTAATTGGATAAAGTTTAAAAGTTTAAAGGTTTAAAAGTTTAAAGGTTTAAAAGTTTAAAGGTTTAAAAGGTTATGGGCAAATGGTTTTCAACAGAAAGTACTTCACTCATCTTGTCATCCCGACGCAGGAGGGATCTCATCATATAATTAAGAATTAAAAATAAAATAAAAACTCAGCATCTTAGTAACTCAGCAACTCAGAAGCTCAGCGACTCAGCAACCCAGAAAAAATGAAATACTCAAGACTAACCAAAGAACAATTCGAAGCCCTCCACCAAGAATTCGCTAATTTTTTAGCCACCCAATCCATTGATAAAAAAGAATGGGATGAAATAAAAACCAACAAACCCGAAGTAGCCGAACAAGAACTCGATGTTTTCTCCGATTTAATCTGGGAAGGCGTTTTGAGTCAGACCCACTATTTGGAACACTTCTCAAAAAATCACATCTTCCTTTTTCATTGCTTGGAAGAAGAAGTACAATCCATTGTGTTAAAAACATTGGAACCCGAAGTTGATTTTATGACATCCAAAGGTTTGGAATGGATGGTGAATAATTTGTTTACCGATGCCATTGACATTCACGTAGGAAGAAAAAAATACGAAGGAGAAAAGAATGCGGCCATTTTTGACATCATCCAACAAGGAGCGATTTTAAGTGATGGACAACTGTACCAACAAATTGATAAAATAGTCAACGCAAAGTAAAACCTCAGAACCTTAGCACCTCAGAACCTCAGTACCTTTAAAAGATGGATACCCAAACCAAAATTCAAACCCTCCGAGACGAACTCAACCAACATAATTACAACTATTATGTCTTGGACAAACCCACTATTTCCGATTTTGAATTTGACCATTTGCTCAAACAATTACAGGAGTTGGAAGCCCAACATCCTGAGTTTTTTGATGAGAATTCACCCACACAACGCGTAGGAGGAAGTATTACTAAGAATTTTAATACGGTGGTGCATGAACACCGCATGTATTCCTTGGATAATTCCTATTCCACAGAAGATTTGATGGATTGGGAAGTTCGAATCCAAAAAATACTGGGCAATGTAGCTTTGGAATATACATGCGAATTAAAATACGACGGAGCTTCAATCAGCATCACCTACGAAAACGGAAAACTAAAAAGAGCCGTGACGCGTGGTGATGGATTTCAAGGCGATGAAGTGACCAATAACATCAAAACCATTCGTTCCATTCCATTGCAATTAAAAGGAAATTATCCACCGAAGTTTGATATTCGAGGTGAAATAATTCTACCCTTTGCAGGATTTGAAAAAATGAACCAAGAGTTGATTGAAATTGGTGAAACTCCCTATTCCAACCCGCGAAATACTGCTTCCGGAAGTTTGAAATTGCAAGATAGTGCTGAGGTAGCCAAACGACCTTTAGACTGTTTGTTGTATTTTATTGTGGGGAATAATTTACCGTTTACAACCCAATATGAAGGTTTGGAAACTGCTCGAAAATGGGGATTTAAAGTTCCAAGTCAGGCAAAATTAGCCAAGAACATGCAGGAAGTGTTGGACTATATTTCGTATTGGGATATTCACCGCCATGATTTGCCGTATGAAATCGATGGTGTGGTAATCAAAATCAACAGTTTGCAACACCAAGATGAATTGGGTTACACGGCCAAATCTCCCCGTTGGGCAATGGCTTATAAATTCAAATCGGAGCAAGTTTCTACGCGTTTGAATTCGATTTCGTATCAAGTGGGAAGAACGGGT
>JAUXNR010000055.1 GCA_030682755.1 Flavobacterium sp. | reverse complement strand
TTTTGACAGGATTTGACGGGTTTTGACCGAATTTGACGACTTTTTTGCAAAAAAGGGTGGTTTTGTTCGGGATTTGTTCGGGATTTGTTCGAGAAAAGTTCCCAAAAATGGGTTTTTTGCGAACAAACCCCGAACAAACCCAGTAGGAAATGGGGTTTTAGTGGGTTAAAAGTTCAATTACTCGCAAAGATTTTGTGATAATCTTTACGATTTTATCTCTCGCAAAGTCGTAGAGCGTGTTCTGAATTAATTTCTCGCAATCTCGATAAATATCGGGAGCAAAGCCGCAAAGTTTTTAAATCTTCTAATTTGCTTCATGAGATTTTGTTCACGGTATTTGTGAAAGTGTTTTTTGCATCTTACCCGCATTTTAGGTTTGCGTCTTTGCGTCTTTGCGAGAGCTTAGATTCTTTGCGGGAGTTTAAAGAGAATTGCCTTTGTTGGAAAAGCATTGAAGTAAGTGAAAATTTGGAAGATTAAGCTCTTGTAATCAAGTGTTTGTGTTGCACTTGCTGGAGCATGCTTTTTTCAAAGTAGTCACGGGGGTAGTAGTATTTACCGCCTATTTTCAGGAAGGGTATCTTTTCTGCTTTTCTCAAGCGAGATAGCGTGCTGTCACTAATGTTCAACGCCATTTTGGCATCCGCGTTATCGTACCATAGGGTTAAATTTTTCTTGAGGGGTGTTTTTTTGCTCGTAACCGCTTTCGAAAGAAGTTTCGATTGCTTTGAGGACTTGCCATCGTTTTTCTTTTTTTTTGATTTCATCGCCAACCATTTTTAAATTCGTAATGACTACTTACCCATAAGAGCTACTTCCTTTTTGGCACACAGGCACGGGGTGTAACTCCATACTCAAAACTAGGATAAAAAACCAATAAAAACTAAAACTTGTGTGTTTGATTCCGGAATCAAACACCTTGATTTCGGAAATCAAGCAGTTTTTGTGGGGGTGGTGGGGTAGTGGTAAGGAGTTGTAAATAAATAGGTTACTTGTTTTTAGATGACTTTTTTTGGGTGAAAAGGGGGAAAATAAAAAAAAAGGGTGGGAGGGTGGTTGCTCCCGAATTTTCGAGGTTAAATTCCTAAATTTTAAAGGGTTTTTCTTATAATTTTTTTTGATTTTGGGGAGGGATTGGTTTTTTTGTTCTTTAGTTTTGGTTTTTTTTGGTTCTTTTGATTTTTTACGTCTTAGATTATTTGTTACTAAAGGAAAAGAAAACTGTTGGTGAGTTTTCGTGAGTGTTAAAAAGTTGTATATATTTGGGGATATTTATTAGTTAGTGGCAAGGCTATGTCGACAAAACGAACGTATAAAATGAATGAAAAGTAAATTAAAATATGAATCCAACAACCTTTGCACGACTATATTCTATTTTTAACTCTAAACGTTGGCACGACAAGGAAATGCACGAAGTTGTATTTCGTAATTTCTGTGAGTTACTTGGCAATCTGAATGATAAGCAACAAAATTTACTCCTTGAATTAGCAGAAAGATATACTTGGTTGACATTTGCTGAATATCAAGGTAAATTAGTACATATTTTTAACACCATAATTCCTGAAGAAGAAATCAATAACTTGAGCAAGATTATTTTGTTTCCTGTTATGAAGCCCAAGGACGAAGAAGTGACAAAGAGCGGACATGGGGTTCTAATTATTTTAAGAGGTGTTAGACCTTTTTTTGAAAGATATAATCATTTAAAGTTTAAAGAAATTGAGACATTTGATAAACTTGAATTACCTTTTACTTTAACGGATAACGAGAGAATTTTTCTATTAGATGACTTTTTAGGAACAGGAGACACAATTAAATCAACAATTGAACAACTTTTATTAAACCCTAACATTACATTAGATAAGATTAGAGTTATTACTGTTGCTTCACACCAACAAGCTGTTAATTATATGGAAAGCATTGGTGTGAGATACTATACCGAAATAGTTACAAGAAAAGAAATTAGCGATCACTATACAACCCCTGAGCTCGAGGAAAAAACAGCAATTATGAAAGAGATTGAAAAACTATTGCCTTCAAAGAAATATAGTTTTGGCTATGGACAATCAGAAGGATTGATTACTTTGTACAGAACACCTAATAATACCTTCCCAATCTTTTGGCACGATTATGAAAAAAATGAAATAAATTATAAAGCACCATTCCCAAGATATTAGATATGGAAAAAGAAAATCTTTACATTCTTCTTGATGTGATTTTTAGAAACGGCTCCCTAAAAAGACTTGCTAGGAAAGGAGTTGATTACAATGAAATTGCAAATCAAACTCAAATAGCTATAAAAAATAAGTTAGTAAGTTACGACAAAGAAAGAGTTATATTAACTCCAAAGGGTTTAGAACTACTAAAACAATTAGAAATAACGTATAAAAAAATAACAAAAAGCGAATGGATTGAGAAAGACGAAAAAAATCGTTTGGATAAAAATAGAAGAGAAAAAAACTTTATATTTGTTCCAAGACAAAACGAGCTTACTTTTTAGTTCTTTCTTAAAATACTGTGTTGATTTCGGTTGACGCCGGAGCAGTGAGTCACTGTTCTGTAATTGAATGGGCTTTCAAGCCCTCGGGTTTAAAAGGGGTTCGCTGAGGCTACACCCCTTTTAAACCCGTAGTCACTAATTGAGTTCGGGGGCTTTGCCCCCAACTCATTAACGATTTTAAGAAAATGAAATTTGAACAATACAAGCAAGAATTTGAAACGAAAGCTTCCAACTCTGGATATACAGCCCAAAATATTGAGCGTTGCTTAAATTATGCAAAGCCATTAATTGATAAAGGCTTCCCTGTTATCTACAACACCTCACATTTATCTGTTTTAGTTGGATATAGAAAGGACTACATTAAACGAGCTGTAGTTTATACACCTTACTTTTATAGAGATTTTGAAATAAAGAAGAAAAATGGGAAGATGCGAAAAATTTCAGAACCTCTTCCTAGTTTGAAAGAAATCCAAGATTGGATTCTAGTAAATATTCTTCAAGTGGAAAAAGTAAGTCCTTTTGCTAAGGCTTACAGAAAAAAGGTAGGTCTATTAGATAACGTGAAATTTCATAAGAACCAACCTAAAGTTCTAACTCTTGATTTAAAAGACTTTTTTCCTTCAATCAAAACCGAAAATGTAGAGTTAATTTTTCGATCATTCGGCTATTCCGTTTTAATTTCTAACCTATTTTCAAAATTATGTACAAGAGACGGCTGTTTACCTCAAGGTGCACCGACAAGTCCATATTTATCAAATATTTTTTTTAAAAGTGCTGATGACTTAATTATTAAATATTGTTTGGATAACGATATTAGATACACTAGATATGCTGACGACCTTAGTTTTTCAGGTAACTTTGACGAAAAACAGTTGATTGAATTAGTTGAAAATACTGTTCGTCCAATGGGTCTTTCATTGCACCCAGATAAGATAAAAATAATGAAGCCAAACGAACGGCAAACCGGTACTGGAATTGTCGTTAATGA
>JAUXNR010000054.1 GCA_030682755.1 Flavobacterium sp. | reverse complement strand
AAGATATAAAAAACTTTGAAATGGAATATAAATTTGAATCCAATGAATTGGAAATCCTATTACTTCAAAATAATAATATTGACTTATATTTAATAGACTAAAAAACACTATCATGAAATCAAAATACATCCTTCTTTTCGTTTTTTCGTTTATCTTTTTAAACGGATTTTCTCAAGAAAATAAAAAAAGAGAACAGATAAAAGCACTTAAAACAGCCTTCATTACAACTGAATTAGATTTATCTGCAGCTGAAGCCGAAAAATTTTGGCCAATTTATAACCAATATGACGCTCGTTTTTTTGAATTACGGAATCAAAAAATGAGAAGTCTTCATGCAACCATTGAAAAAAACATATCAACATTAACTGAAAAAGAAGCTACGCAACTTATCAGTGAAATTGAAACAACTGAAGACGAATTGCATCAGTTGCGAAAAAAACTTATTTCAGATTTAAAAGGAATATTGAGTTATGTTAAAATTATAAAATTGAAAAAAGCTGAAGATGATTTTAACAGAAAACTATTGCATCAGTACCGCTCTAATAGAGGAAAAAAAGATTAATTTGTTGTAAAACGCAACTTATAAATCTTATTTTTTCCGGCTACAACTGCAGATTTTTTGTCAATAAATTTTAAAGTATGTAGTCCTTTTTCATTAGAAATTTTTGACCACTCAATACCGCTATCGCTTGTAGCATAAATTCCTGACGGAGATAAAGCCACTAGCATGGTTCCTCCAGATTCCGGAACAAACTGAACGCATGAAGAATAGCCAAATGCTAAACTATCAGATATTGAAACCCAGCTCCTACCTCCATTGATGGTTAATGCTTTATTTTTATAATTATTAGCTTGATTTTCATAGTCACCACCCACTAATAAACCGATGGTATCACTATAAAAATCTATAGAATAAATTCCTGTCATTGCTTTTCCGCTGACGATTGGTGTTTCTTGAAGAATCCATGTTTCGCCTCTGTCTGTTGAATGTAACACTCTTGATTTGCTTCCACCAGTTGCAATCCAAGCACTCTTTCCTTTAACGGTTAAACTGCTGTTACTTGCGGCAAAAGAATATTCATCTTTTTCAAGTTTAGGAAGTTTTGATGGAGGAATTTTGTTCCAAGTAGAACCCCCATCTCTGGTAATTAAAATATTTAATTTGTTGTTAATTGGATCGCCCATAGCAATACCTTCATATTCATTCCAAAATTGAATGCCGTTAAAAAAAGCACTCGAAGCTTTATCTTCATATACCAATTTATAATCTGACAAATCTGATTTATTCACTTTATATAGCACTGCCGGTTTTTCTGTGCTTAATAAAAAAACATAGTTGCTATTTTGAGCAATTCCTCTGAAGTGCAATGGAATTGTATCCAATGTAATGTTTCCTGTAAAGTTTTTAGCTTTTGACAAACTACAGTAGCCAAACTTTCCTTTATCTGATGCATACCAAACTTTATCACCTTCAAGAGTAAGTGCTCTCACACTCATATCGTCTTGAAGTAGTGTGTCAATAATCACTCCCGTAAAAGGCATGCGTTTATAAACTTCTTTCTTCTTTTTAGTTTCTTTACAACCAATAATTAAAAGAATCATAAAAAATAATATAACATTTTTCATCATATATCTTAAATAATTCACAAAAATATATTATTATTTACAATATACAACATTTTTGTAATCTAAATTCTACTAATAATTTATTTTAAATTTTGTGGCACAAGAATTGTATAAGCATAATCAAATCAGAGTTTATCTCTATAAATTAAAATGTCATGAAAACACTTTCCATCCTTATCAGTGCCGTTTTTTTAACCCTAGGTTTAACGCTACAGGCACAAGACAGAACCACAGTGAGAGCAAACTCTATGGATATTAGTGACAACTTAGATCTAAGAGCAATTGCTACAATTTTTGGAGATTCGAGAGATCTTGAAGATTTTGAAAATCGTCTGAATGATCCGAATAAGCAAATTTCTAACTTAGATTTGAATAATGACAATCGCGTAGATTATTTGAGAGTCATTGAATCTATGGAAGGCAACACGCACTTAATTATTATTCAAGCTGTGTTGGAAAGAGATATTTTTCAGGATGTTGCAACCATTGAAGTAGAAAAAGACAACCGAAACAGAACCGTTCAAGTTCAGGTGGTTGGTGATGTTTTTCTTTATGGAAATAATTACATCTATGAGCCGGTATATTTTAACACCCCTATAATTTACGCTCATTTTTGGGCACCAAGATACCATGTATATTATTCACCTTGGTATTGGAATTATTACCCTGGGTTTTATTGGGCTTGGAATCCGTATCCGTTTTACAGATACAGAAGTAATGTGAATGTGTTTATCAACGTAAACAACACCTGTCATTATGTGAACCACAGAAGAAGCAGTAGAGCTATTGCGATGCACCAATCCAGAAGATCAAATTCTTATGAAAGAATGCATCCGGACAGAGGTTTTTCTGCCAGAAACCAAAATGTTTCCAACCGATATGAATTGACACAAAATAGAAACGCAACCCGAGGTAATGATAGAGCAAACGGTATTGCGGCAACACCAAGAACATTAAATTCTAATGGAACAAACACCGTAAGAAATGATCGTTCAAACGACAGATCTAACAGTGCTGTTTCAACACCGAGAACATTAAACTCTAATGCAACAAACACCGTAAGAAATGATCGTTCAAATGACAGAGCAACCGGTACTGTTTCAACGCCCAGAACATTAAATTCCAGTGCTACAAACACCGTAAGAAATGACCGTTCAACGAGTACCGTTTCAACACCAAGAACCTCTAATTCTTCTGTGACAAATGCTCCGAGAAATAATCGTTCTAATGCGACTCAAATTGCGACTCCAAGAGCAACTACACCATCAACGTACAACGCTCCGAGAAGCAATCAGAACAGCAGCTCTCAAATGAGTACACCACGAAATAGCGGTTCCTCTCAAATGTCATCTGCTAACAGAGCACCAGCGAACAGAAGTAGTTCGATGAGCACTAGTCAACCTCAAAGAAGTCAAGGTTCGTCATCGAATCAAAGCAGAGGAAATGCAAGAGGAAATTCAAGAATGTAATTTACAGAATATTTAAAAAAATAGCGATTCAGAAATGAGTCGCTTTTTTTTGTACAAGAATATTTATTCCAATTCCGCTTGATTTGACTTGGAATAGTTTCGCCATTTTTCAAAACATTCTTCCATATCTGCAGGAATGGGCGAATCAAATCGTAAAAATTCTTTAGTTATCGGATGTTCAAATCCTAAGGTTTTTGCATGCAGTGCTTGCCTTGGTAAGATTTTAAAACAATTATCTATAAACTGTTTGTATTTGGTAAAAGTCGTTCCTTTTAAAATACTATTCCCGCCATATCTTTCGTCATTAAACAAAGTATGACCAA
>JAUXNR010000049.1 GCA_030682755.1 Flavobacterium sp. | reverse complement strand
ATTTGAGAAACCAAACTGAGGCTACCATTTTTATTTATGATCGCTATGGTAAATTGTTAAAACAAATAAGTCCATCAGGTCTTGGATGGGATGGCAGATATAACAACAATCAAATGCCTGCAACAGATTATTGGTTTGAAGTTCAATACTTAAAAAATCAAAAACCAACTGTTTTTAAATCCCATTTTAGTATCAAACGATAACCTTGATATTTTGTACCTTTGCCTTCTAAACAAAATGCAATGTTAGAAGATAAAAACCCACAAAGAACAAGTATTGACCAACTGGGAGAGTTTGGGTTAATTGACCATTTAACTAAAAATTTTCAAATCAAACACCCTTCAACTTTAAAAGGAATTGGAGATGATGCTGCCGTTTTAGATTTTGGCTCAAAAAAAATGGTGGTTTCAACGGATTTATTGATTGAAGGCGTTCACTTTGATTTGGCCTATATGCCCTTGAAACACTTAGGATATAAAGCAGTTACTGTTAACTTGTCTGATATTTGTGCGATGAACGCAAAACCAACGCAGATAACAGTTTCTATCGCAGTTTCAAATCGCTTTCCACTGGAAGCCTTAGAAGAATTGTTTGAAGGCATTACGTTGGCCTCTGAAGTATATAAAGTGGATGTTATTGGTGGCGATACTACCTCATCGCAAAAGGGTTTGTTGATTTCTATCACAGCTATTGGTGAAGTAAACGAAGAAGACATCACGTATAGAAACGGTGCAAAAGAAACCGATTTGTTAGTAGTAACCGGCGACATCGGTTCAGCTTATATGGGATTACAGGTTTTGGAACGCGAAAAACAAGTGTTTCAAGTAAACCCAAACAACCAACCGGATTTGGAAAATTACACCTATTTAATTGAACGCCAACTTAAACCCGAAGCAAGAACAGATATCAAAGAACTTCTTGAAAAACTGGAAGTGAAGCCCACTTCAATGATTGATATTTCAGACGGTTTATCCTCTGAGATTTTACATTTATGCAAACAATCTCATGTGGGTTGCAATTTATATGAAGAAAAACTTCCGTTGGATCCTCAATTGATTTCGGTTTGTGAAGAATTTAAAATTGACAGCACCACCATCGCATTAAGTGGTGGCGAAGACTATGAATTGTTATTTACGGTTTCCATTAATGACTTCCCTAAGATTAAAGCCAATCCTAACCTTACCGTTATCGGACACATGGTGAATGAAAAAGAGGGAACACATCTGATTTCAAGAGCAAACGAAGCCATTCCGCTGAAATCTTTAGGGTGGAATGCTTTCAAGAAATAATCATTCCTGCCATAAACTAAAAAAAGCGATACTTTGGGGCGTATCGCTTTTTTTATTGATTAAGTAGTTGTTTTTGGTTAAGTCTCCTTAAAGTTGGGGCAAAAAGGGTGGCATTTCGATTTTTTACTACTTAATTCCGTTCTCAGGTTTTGTTATAATTATATGAAAAAAATACTTCCTTTAACTGATGTAAAAATAGAAAGTCTGCTGTTACTAATTGTTACGGTTTCCCGTAAAAAATGATGCGGTTTTCCGTGTATTTTATAAAATAAAAAAGGCAAACTATATAGATTGCCTTTAAGTTTTATCAACAAATGATTAAATTGTGAGTTCTAGTTCATTACTAATTATGGAATAATTATCATCTAATTTTAACAGCACCTGGAAGATAGACTGGACAAGATATAATTGGAAATTCATGCTTTTTAAAAGCTATCTTCTTATCAGAATCAATAGCTCTTAAAATTAAACTGTCAGCAGTAATATTTTCTATAACTAAATATTGACTTGCAAAAACGCCGTTTTGTATTTGAAAAATGTAAAATCTATCAAACATTAAATAGGAATTATAATGAAACTTAGAGTCAAAATAAAATTCTTCTTCCTCAGAATTATTATTTGAGGTTATATAGCTATATCCAACATTTTCATTTTTTATTAAACAGAATAAATAATTTAAATTGGAGTTGGGCATTTTTGTGCTCCAATAGGTATTAAATATTTGAGAAGGGTTGTCATTAGAATACGATGTTAAATTAATTTCACTCAAACCCTTTGAGAGTTTAGAGTTTCTGTCTTTCAGTCGCAATCCATTTTCTGTTGTACTAAACTCTATAATAAAACTTTCATTTTTAGAGTTAAGTTCTATTTCCTTTTCATTGTTTTTAAACATGTAATTTACTTCTGTTGAATCAACAAGGTTGTATATTGTAACTTTTTTATTTTGAAAATCAAATATTTCATTTTCTCCCT
The DNA here is from genome assembly GCA_030682755.1 of Flavobacterium sp. Classification (GTDB taxonomy): domain Bacteria; phylum Bacteroidota; class Bacteroidia; order Flavobacteriales; family Flavobacteriaceae; genus Flavobacterium. The sequence continues at coordinate 986 of JAUXNR010000049.1, read as the reverse complement.
TAAAATAATAAATCCCTGTTAGTTGTTTGCTTTCGCAACCAAACATCATAACAACCAATAGTAATAATAGGCTTTCTTTCATTTTTTTACATTTCATGTAAATATCCCATGACTATCCAAAGTTTGAATCATAGCACGATACTTTGCTAATAACTCTTAGCTAATTTGAGAAATAATCAGTCCACATCACTTTCAATTTCATAAAAATAAAAAAAGCAACAGTTTGGGGACTATTGCTTTTTTCAACGTTCATACTTAGAAGTGGGCCAATCGTTGTAGGTTTATTAATTGGAACAAAAAGGATGAAACATTTCTTATTGACCAAAACTCCTAATTTCTCTTTCGAGAAAACCAATAACAACTAAACAAATAAATTACAGAGTAAAAGCAAACAGTATCAACTCGTTACTTGTTACGGTTTCCCTTTTAGTTTTTACGGTTTTCCACATATTTTAAAACAAAAAAGCTTGATTATTAAATCAAGCCTTTGTTTTTTGCTTCTGAGATCAATTCAACATCACTACCTCCTTTTAAATGCAGCAACTCTTTTAACCCGAGTTTTCTTTTTTCAACAGCACTGAGTGATAAAGGAACATAAGTGGGAATGTCTTTTGTTTTTATTCCTTTGGAAAGATGGAAAAGAATCTGTTTATCAAACTCGTCAATTTGTATATTATCATATTGTGATTGACTCACAAACTTGATTACAGTTTGACTATAATAATTATCATTATTTAAAATCTTGTCAAAAGCCAACAACAACTCATCAAAGGTCAAATCATTTTTAATAACTAAACCATTCGGATTGATGTCTTTAATAATATTGTTGATTTTTATTAACTCCGTGTGCATGGTCAAAAGAATGATTTTGCATTCCGGTAAAATTTTCCGAATCATTTTTGCTAGGTCTTCACCGGAATGAAGATTTTTTTCTTCATAAGGAGGCATGCTGATATCCAAAAAAGCAATGTCAAAATGATTTTGAT
>JAUXNR010000046.1 GCA_030682755.1 Flavobacterium sp. | reverse complement strand
TTTAAACCCTTAAACTTTTAAACCCTTAAACTTTTAAACCCTTAAACTTTAAATAACCATACAAGTCATATAAGTTTAAAAAGTAAGCTAAAATTCTAATTCACTAAAACACAAATTACGAATGGCAGTAAAATAAAAAATCCATCCAAGCCGAAACTCAAATGAACTTTATAAACGAAAAAAACTTATATGACTTATATGGTAAAAAAACCTTTTAAACTCTTAAACCTTTAAACTTTTAAACCCTTAAACCTTTAAACCCTTAAACCTTTAAACTCTTAAACCTTTAAACTCTTAAACCTTTAACCTTTAACCTTTTAAACCCTTAAACTTTTAAACTCTTAAACCTTTAAACTCTTAAACTTTTAAACCCTTAAAAAAGCTCCCCAATAATCTTCTCCACCGTCAACCCCTCAGCATCCGCCTTATAATTCTTAACCACACGATGACGTAAAATACCCTCTGCTACCGCCTTCACATCTTCAATATCCGGAGAAAATTTACCGTTAAAAGCTGCATTGGCTTTTGCTGCCAAAATAAGATTTTGAGACGCTCTTGGTCCAGCTCCCCAATCAATATAATTCTTAATAAAATCAGTCGCTTTCGGATTATCAGGTCGGGTTTTGGAAACCAAACTGACAGCATATTCAATCACATTGTCTGCCACAGGTATACGGCGAATCAAATGTTGAAAATCGATAATTTCCTGTGCGGTAAATAATGGATTAATAACAGGTTTGTCATCTGAAGTGGTGCTCTTTACCACTTGCACTTCCTCTTCAAAAGACGGATAATCCAGTTTTATAGAAAACATGAATCGGTCCAATTGGGCTTCCGGTAAAGGATAAGTTCCTTCCTGCTCAATCGGGTTTTGAGTAGCCAAAACAAAATAAGGCAAACTTAATTTATAGTTGTGACCCGCAATCGTAACCGCTCGCTCCTGCATGGCTTCTAACAAAGCTGCTTGGGTTTTAGGTGGCGTTCGGTTAATCTCATCAGCCAAAATAATATTCGAAAAAATGGGCCCTTTTATAAATTTAAAAGTACGATTCTCATCCAAAATCTCACTCCCTAAAATATCAGAAGGCATTAAATCCGGTGTAAACTGGATGCGTTTAAAATCCAATCCCAAAGCCTGAGCCATCGTATTAACCAATAAGGTTTTGGCCAAACCCGGAACGCCTACCAACAAAGCATGACCTCCGGAAAAGATGCTCAATAAAACTTGATCCACAACCAAATCTTGTCCAACAATTATTTTGGCTATTTCTTTTTTTAATTCGCGTCGTTTCTGAACTAAAGTCTCTAAGGCTTGAACGTCTGACATGGTGGTTTATTTATAGTAGTTAAGAAGATTCTAATTATTTTTTTACCCAATTGTTTACAAATTCACAAGTGCGATAACTTCCATTAATTTTTATAAAAGTTTCTCCAATTTTTTCATTAGTCCATCTTGCAATTTCATTCAATCGCTTTTCACTCAAAGCCAAATCTTTGATTTTAATGTAATCTTTAGAATAATCTGCAACATGTTCGTCGATACGGTTAGTAACCGTAATTAATTTATACTGCTTCTGACCAAGCTTATCTTCTTCTAAAATCGGTAACGAAATCTCTTTATCTTTCAAATTCGATACCTGACTATACAAAGCCGGATCCATTTTGGTCAACTCAAATTTAGAATCTAAAGTTCTCGGATTTAAAAACACACCCCCATTTGTACGAGTTTCTTTTTCATCTGACATCGTTCTTGCTGCTTCTGCGAATGAAATTTCTCCTTCCATTATGCGTTTACGGATCAATGTTGCCTTATCTCTAGCTTCTTTTAAAGCTTCCTCAGTCACTTTTGGGGTCAACAAAATATGACGCAATTCCAGTTCCTGCCCCCTAATACGTTCCAATAAAATAATGTGATACCCATATTCCGTTTCAAAAGGCTTGGAAATTTCACCTTCATTCAAACTGAAAGCTACATCTTTAAATTCTTTTAGAAAGGGTGTTTTTCGATTTACTTTATAAAAACCACCGTTAGAAGAAGACGCTCTATCTTGTGTATAAATTACAGCTCTTGACGTAAAACTCGCTCCTTCTTCCAAAACCTCTCGTCGGATTTCATTGAGTCGGTCTATAACTTTCTGCTTTTCGGCTTCTGAAACTTTTGGCTTAATAACAATCTGAGAAACTTCCATCTCTGCTCCAAAGGTTGGCAAATCTTCTTTCGGTATTTTTTTGAAAAAAGTACGCACTTCCTCTGGTGTGATTTCGATATCATCAATAATTTTATTCTGCATTTCAGAAGTTAACTTATTGTTTTTCAAAATATCAAAAAAGTAAGTACGAAACTCTTCTTCTGATTTTTTGTTGTAATACTTCACTATTTTCTTCATGTCGCCACCAATCTGTTCCAACATGACACCAATCTTTTCATCCATCATGGCGTTAATTTCTGAATCGCGGACAACAATTGTACTGTCTTGCAATGCTTGATGAGCATAAAGTTTATCTTCCAAAAGCTTTCCTAATAACTCACAACGGCTGATTCCTTCTACGGAATTTCCTTGTGAAGACAATTCAATATATGCCAAATCAATATCGGAATCCAAAATGATATAATCGCCAACAGCAGCAATAATACCATCAATTTTTTGACGACTTGGTTTTTTAACAGAATCAGTAACCAATGCTGTCGGTTTAGGCTCCACAACCAATTCTTGGGCTTGCCCTAATACGAACCCAAAAAAGAATAGGGCTACAACAACATTACGGCTTTTTATAAATCTCATATTTCTTGTTTTTAATTGCATCTTCAGTGATTTCACGTTCAATTTTTTTCATTAATTCTAATTTTCGCTGATTAAGCAAAACCCCTTTTAACGTGGGTTGTACATAATCATACGGACTGATTTGGTCCTTCTCCAACACTTGACTCACTTTTACAAAATAAATAGAAGTGGAGTCAGGATAATGCAAACTCTTACCGGACTGTATGTAATCATCCCTGTTTTCAGGAGTTAGAAAAGGCAACTTCCGGTACACCTGATTCAATTCAACCCAAATGGAATCATTAAAAGCATAGTTGATAAATTGCAGTTGATAAGTGTCCCAAAAAGCAACATCTTTCTTCTTGTAATCAAAAAACTTAGTCTTGATAAGATCTAACTTTGGGTGATCTTTCGGCAAATGTATATAACGCAAACGGACTAACGTGCCATTTGTTTTAAAATTTTCTTTGTGCATCGCATAATACGATTTCATTTCAGCTTGACTAACCACAGTATCAAGCGATTGTAAAACCAATTCTTCCAAATAGGCTTTGGTGTATAAATCCGTTTTATACTGCTCAATTAACTTATCAAAGGCCACTTGCTTATCGGCACTCAAATTCAACTGAGCTCCTTGAATCAATAACATCTGCGTTGCCCATCGGTCAATAAAACTTCTTACAATGGTAGTACTGTCTTCCGGTGAGGTACCTTCAGGAACCAAATCTTCCAACTCGTCTTGATACAAATAAAATTTCCCAACACGTGCCACCGCTTCTGGCTTTTCTTCCGGCTTAAAATAATCACAGGAAATAAATCCAAAAAATAGCAACAAGATGGGAAATAAATTTCGCATTACTTCTTTATTTGCTTTTTAACAGCTGTAAAAACATCTTGATTCACCTGAATTGTAAACTCTTTTTTCAATTCAGAAACCCAATTGGATTCCAAATAATTCTGGTAATCATTTATAACCCTACCCCTACTTTCTTCTAATGTTTTGGGGCCGGCAGGTAAAACATTGTTCACAGTAACGGTATAAAAATAATCGCCTTCTTTAACAATAGGCTGTAGTCCTTTTGTATAGGTAACTGTTTTAGGTAACGTCTCATTGCCTTCTTCAAAAACACCCTCAGCCACCATAATGGAAACGGTTTCCGGAGTATTTAATTTTGCTTTTAGTTGTGCGGCATCCGCTTTTTTCTTTAACAAAGCATGTGCTTTTTTTGCTACGGCTTCGTTTGTGGTAGAAGCAACCATAACATCATAGCGGTTTTTCCACTGATAATTTTTTATGTTTTTATCATAAAACTGTTGCAAACCAATAGTATCCGTTTTGGCTCGTTGCCAAATCTCTTGCTCCATCAAATCAAACAACAACAAACCGTCACGGTATTCATCCATTACAGAAGCAAATTCCGGGAACTCCTTTTCTAAATTAGAATCATAATATTGATTCAACTGAATCTCTATAAAATTATCATAATGGTAATCAATCCACTTTGAAAGTGGTTTCAAACTTTCATTTTGTTTTTGATAGGTTAAAATGTAATTCAGAAAATCTTCTCCGGTTAGGGTCTTGGTGTCAAAGCTAACCAAAACGCCTTGATAAGGTTTCATGTCTGCAGGAAGCTCCCAAGATTGTGTATAAACTTTGTCCGTGATAGCTTTTCTTACTGTTTGATATAATTTTTCCTGACGCTTTAAAGGGTATTTTTTACGCAATTTTTCATTCATAGATTCTGTAATGATTCTGGAACGCTCATCACGTGAAATCTTTGTCTCAATTTCAGTACGCAAAGCCTCAAACGATTTCATCTCATGCTTTTCAATCAATTTTACAATATGCCAACCAAATTGAGTTTGAATCGGTGCAGACAAAGGTTTTTCAGGGGTTAATGAAAAGGCAGTGTTCTCAAAAATCTCAGAACTCAATTGACCCGAACCAAAACGGGACAAAACCCCTCCACGCATGGAAGAAGATTGATCTTGTGAAAACTGTTGAGCCAAGGTTTCAAAAGCTTCACCCTGCTGCAATTTTTTATAAATATCTTGAATTTTTTGTTGGATTTGCTTATTCTCTTCCGGATCTTCTTTGTCTGAATGCATCAACATAATATGAGCTACGGTAACTTCTCCTCTATTCGCACGCTCGTCATGAACTTTCAACACATGATAGCCAAAACGGGTACGAATTGGTTTTGAAACCTTCCCAACAGGAGTTTTATAAGCCGCATCTTCAAAAGAATATACCATGCGGAAAGCAGAAAAATAACCCAAATCCCCTTTGTTTTCTTTAGCAGAAGGATCTTCAGAGTACTGTTGGGCTAAAGTACCAAAATCTTCTCCTGCCATAATCCTGTTGCGGTAGTCCAAAATTTTGTTATACGCTTTTAACGTATCAGCCGGTGAAGCATTTTCATCCACCAAAACTAAAATATGTGAAGCACGAATTTCTTTTTGCATACGCTCGTAAGCTTCTGTAACCAACTCATTGGTTACCTTTGAATCTGTCAAATAATTTTTGGCCAACTGACCACGATAGGATTGCAACTCATTGATGTAATTCGGCTTAGTATGCAATTCCAATTGCTTTGCTTTGACAACTTTAAGTTTGTATCCCAAATACAATTCCAAATACTGATCCAAATCTTTTTGAGATTCGTCTTTAACCAAATCCAGGTTTTTGTTATAAACCCGAACAAATTCGTCAGTGTAATAAGGCGTGTTGTCAATGGTAAATAAAACTTCTTTTGGTTTATTTTGTTGTGCCATTCCATAAAAAGAAGTAGCAAGAAACAAAGTGTAAAAGAGCGATTTTAAAGTCATAATGGGTCTACTTTTTTTGATAAACTTTCATGCAAAACATCTAGTTAATTTGCAATCAACAAAAATAACAATTCAATCGCATTATGCAACTATAGGGTGGACTATTAACAAAAAATTATAGCAAAGAGACCCTAAGGTGCTAAGGCACTGAGTTGCTGAGCTATTTATGAAAAACCCATAAACTAGTAAAACTTTTAAACTCTTAAACTTTTAAACCTTTAAACTCTTAAACTTTTAAACTCTTAAACTTTTAAACTCTTAAACTTTTAAACTCTTAAACTTTTAAACCCAAAAAACCCTCCCCTTGCCCTTTCCCAAAAAAATACTACTTTTACACCCCATTAAAAATCCTATGAGTTTTACAGACGAAATAAAAAGAAGAAGAACCTTCGGAATCATCTCACACCCTGATGCGGGTAAAACAACCTTAACAGAAAAACTACTGTTATTTGGTGGAGCCATCCAAGAAGCCGGAGCCGTTAAAAACAATAAAATTAAAAAAGGGGCCACGTCCGATTTTATGGAAATCGAACGCCAAAGAGGAATTTCGGTAGCCACATCGGTATTAGCATTCAATTATAAAGACAAAAAAATAAACATCCTCGACACACCGGGTCACAAAGACTTTGCGGAAGATACTTTTAGAACGCTAACCGCTGTGGATAGCGTAATCGTTGTGATTGATGTTGCCAAAGGGGTCGAAGAACAAACCGAAAAACTAGTGGAAGTGTGCCGCATGCGAAACATTCCCATGATTGTGTTCATCAACAAATTAGACCGAGAAGGTAAAGACGCTTTCGATTTAATGGACGAAGTGGAACAGAAATTAAAACTGACCGTTACACCCATGAGTTTCCCTATCGGAATGGGATACGACTTTCAAGGGATTTATAATATCTGGGAGAAAAACATCAACTTGTTCAGTGGAGACAGCAGAAAAAATATTGAAGATACGATTGCTTTTACGGATATAAATTCTAGCGAACTCGAAAAAATAATCGGTCAAAAACCCGCTGATAAACTTAGAGAAGAACTGGAATTAATCAGTGAAGTGTATCCACCTTTCAACCGTGAGGACTACTTGGACGGACAATTACAACCGGTCTTTTTCGGATCAGCGTTAAATAATTTTGGCGTTCGGGAGCTATTAGATTCGTTTATTGAAATCGCTCCTTCCCCACGTCCGAAAAACTCAGATACACGTCTCGTAAACCCTGAAGAACCAAAAATGAGTGGGTTTGTATTTAAAATACATGCCAATATGGACCCAAAACACCGCGACCGTTTGGCATTTATAAAAATTGTGTCAGGAACCTTCGAACGAAACAAACCGTATTTACACGTCCGACAAAATAAAAACCTCAAGTTTTCAAGCCCAAACGCATTTTTTGCGGAGAAAAAAGAAATTGTAGACATTTCCTATCCGGGAGATATTGTGGGACTCCACGATACCGGAAACTTCAAAATTGGCGATACGCTAACCGAAGGAGAAAACATGCAATTCAAAGGAATTCCGAGTTTCTCACCGGAACATTTTCGCTATATCAACAATGCCGACCCCATGAAAGCAAAACAATTGGACAAAGGGATTGACCAATTAATGGATGAAGGCGTAGCCCAGTTATTTACACTCGAAATGAACAACCGTAAAGTGATTGGAACCGTGGGTGCTCTCCAATATGAAGTTATCCAATACCGCCTTGAACACGAATACGGTGCCAAATGCACCTATGAAAACTTCCCGGTACACAAAGCCTGTTGGGTAAAACCCGAAGACCCAAAAAACAATGAATTTTTGGAATTCAAACGCATCAAACAAAAATTCCTGGCCCACGACAAATACGGCCAATTGGTCTTTCTTGCCGATTCTGATTTTACCATTCAAATGACACAAAGTAAATTCCCAAGTGTGAAATTATTCTTCACTTCGGAGCTGGATTAAAAATATCATAAAACCAAAAAAACAAGCCATAGAAAAGAATCTTTGGCTTGTTTTTTTGTTATAAATCTCTAAAATCCGTGCAAATCCGTGTCATCCGCGTTCCAAACAATCCTAGTCCAGTCATAAGTTAATAACGCTTTATAACTTATTCCTTTGTGGCAAAAAACCATTGCGTAGCAATACCTTTCTGTGATTTCTGTGCTTTCTGTGAGAAAAAAATCCGTGCAAATCCGTGTCATCCGTGTTCCAAAAAATCCGCATTGGCGAAGCCATCCGACCTATCCGCGTTCCAAAAAATCCACGTTCCAATCAAAACTACATCAATACAACATCACCTTTTTAGTCACAACACCTCTCTCCGTCGCAACTTGAACCAATACCATCTGATCAGCCACATGTTTCAGCGGAATACTAAAAGTGCGTGAATTAATTTGTTTTTCCATAAACAACAAGCGACCACTCAAATCATACACAGTCACCTGCAATAAGTCTTGTGTTGAAGAAGTTCCCGTAATAATTTTATCCGAAGCATAAACTAACAAATCATTTGTATAGACAGGGTTGTCAACAGAAAGTGTATTTTGATAAACCTATTCAAAACGAGAAGCAAACTCACCTGAAGTACTAACAAAAGTATAAGGACTCATACGAATATCATGCTGTGCTCCTGTTTGATTATCCTTGATATATATACCCACACTTGAATTGGTAAATAGACCGTCAAATTGTGCCAATGAAATAGAAAAAGTGCCGGACTCTGTCGTACTAAACCTTAATGGTACCACATCACTTGCTTCAAAAGGCAAACCTTTTCCTTGAATAATATAAGCCGCTCCGGAAAGGACAGTAGTAAAGGAATTCGGACTGTCATTAATATATTTGCCGTCAATTCCGGGATCAATTCCTGAAGTAGCCCCGGTCATATAAGCCACCATCAATTGTCCCATAGGACCGGTCGGACTGCTCATGTTTAACCATATACGATGACGTTCAAAACTAGTGGCCATTTGAGAAGGGGCAACTCTTAAAAATTGGTTTTCTGTATTTCCTATACGCATAGCATTAGTAAACACTAAATTGCTTGAAGTCGCTTTAACAATAAATCCTTGACCTACTTGTAAAATACCATTTGGAACGATAGAACTGCCTCCTCCTAAATTTTCAACCCCTCCGGCTGTAGTATAAGTGGCATAAGAACTGTTCTCAGCATTATTTACTTTTCGCCAAAAATACAAGGGATCTTCCAATCCATTAAATAGAATAAACTCATCTGCGTCTATCGTGGAAGGATATGGATTACCTATGGCATTGTAAGTACCCGGAGACACCGGAACATCATAAATACCATTATGAGGTACTCCTGTAAATACACCCAACCATGAAGACGGAGTTGTAGAGAAATTATTAGGCATGCGGATCAAAAACCCTTTTGCAGCGGTAAAGGTAGTCACTGATGGATTCACAACATTATACAAATCAGTAGTAGGATTGTATGCATAGAATCGATTTGTCAAAGTTTGAGGCGAAAAAGCCAACAAATTCTGCCCTGAAACAGGAGAAGACCACATATTATAATCCAAACGTCGCACTTCATCAGAAGTATAACGCTTCACTACTATGGCTCCTGAATTGACTACATCTTCAACCTGAACCAAATTGGCATTACTCTCTAAAACAAACTGTGCCCCGCTTTCAACAGACAATTCTTTTGTCAAATAAACCGTATGTGCAGGTTGTATCGTCACAACAGCAGAATTTAAGACAACTGCTGTACAAGCAGTCAAATCACCGATTGAAGTATAGTTACCACTAAAAACAGCTGAAGTTGTGGCATCCGGAACTCCATTACTCCAAGAGGTACCGTTCCAAGTTGTTGATGAAAAAGAAACAGTAGCAACAGTTGAATAAACCAAATCACATCCACCGTCCTGTAAAACAGCACGAAAATAAGTAGTAGTATTTAATGGCCCCACGACAGTACCTAACAACTCTGTTCCTGTTACACTATAATTTACAGGCGTAGAAAATGAAATATCCGTATCACTCTCCCAATAGAGTACGGTACCAACAGACCCGGTTAAAACAAAAGTTTCCGGTTCTGATGCCAAACAGATGATTTGATCTGTCAGGGTTCCTCCCACAGTGGGTGGTAAAATAACTACTTCAGCAAAAGCTGTTGTTTGAATACCATTACGGTCTGTAACAGTCACTTCATAAATTTCTGTACCCGCTATGGCACTTGGTGGTGTGGCTGTGGGTTCACTACCTAAACCTGCCGTCCAACTATAACTATAAGGAGGTGTTCCGCCTTGTACTGTAGCCAACAAACTAATGTCAGAACCAATACAAAAAGAACCAAATCCGGTAACGTTTGCCTCTAAAGGTACGCCTTGAATAGCCGTAATAACCATGGGTAGTCCATTCTCTAAAGATACGTCAACAACGCTAAGTTGTAATCCTTCTAAAGTACTGTATGTTTCCCACGGATTGGTGAACTGATCAAAAGTTCCTTGCAATACTGCCGAAACTAAACTTGTTTCTGAACCTACAATATCAATTGCATCATAGTTCGCTGTAGCAGAAAGAACTCCATTCGTGATTCCCGAATGCTCCAAATGCCAATACCTGCTTAAAGTATTCGAAATACTGCTGTTATTGGGATGTACAGCATCAACAACGGAAACCCCTACATACGCTGATGAAAAAGTTCCCGACGTTACAGATACTGTAACTGGACTATATTGTGCAGAACTCGTGCGTTCTCCAATCGGAAAGGTATAACTGCCAACTCCCGTAAAAGTTCTTCGTACCTTACCAAGACCACTGGTCACAAGCATACTCGAAGTAGTAAATGTTCCCGAAACCGGTGCGGCTCCTAAGGTTAGAGTAAAATCACCAATATCCAGTAGCCCCGCTGTTAAAGTTAAGACACCCGTAATGGAAACCGAAGT
>JAUXNR010000033.1 GCA_030682755.1 Flavobacterium sp. | reverse complement strand
GAGATATTTTTCATTTATTTCTAAATTTACTCTTACTCGAATCAAATAGGATGCAAAAACAGCTTCAGGTATTTTACCTTTAATCAAAAAACTTTTACCAACAGTTGCTCCAGTACGTGCAAAAACTAAGTCGCCTTCTTTTAATAAATATTTGCTTTTTATTATTTCGTCAATTTTGCAGTATGGAACATCTTCCCAATTGACTTTATTGTCTTGTATATCAGTTATTCTTAAAAATTTTGGTCCATTTTCAACCTTAGATGATGATTCGGTATATCCATACTGAATACTTTCAGATATACTTTTTAAATTTACTATTTTCCAATCTTTTGGTATTATTGTTTCACTCATTATTTAAAAATATTTTTAAGTGTTTCAAAGATTGGTTTTATATTTTTTAAATCTTCTTCAATAAATTCTTCTTTTATCTTAGTAGCAAAGTTTACTTTGTCGCCTAAAAATTTAATTATATTACCACCACCAACTTGTGACTCAATAATAAATTTTTCTTTTACTTTTTCAACTTCGTGAAAAAGTAATTCTATTGGCATGTGGGCTTGGTCTTCAAAAGTTTGATTTCCTGATTTAATTACTTGATTCTGTATATCATTATCAGGAACAGGCAATAACATTACGTATGAGTTATATGTCTTGCTTTTTTTTAACAAACTCATTTTAGGATTACTTTCAATTACATGATAATCTTTAAATGAATTAAACGCTTCATAGCCTTCTTTGTCAAAATCAAAAACTGCTACGAAAGTTTTATTAGGGTAGTTTATAAAAATTTCTTTTCTTGAAAATATATTTCTCAAAAAACTAGCATCAAAACAATCTTGAATGTCGAAATTTGGCTTTGATTTTTCTAATTTATTCCAAGCTGCTTCAAGAATAATTCTATCTGTAATTCCCTCTGTTAATAAAACATAATCCGATGATTTACTAATGTTATAACTAACTTTTAAATTAGTTTCATCATTTGTAAGAGATGCAAATCCTTCAGTCAATATATTTAGTGCTTCTTTATTATTTGATTTGATTATTCTATCTAAACCATCTTTATTCATTACATAAATTGAATTTTCAGGAGTCAGTGCAACTGTGCTTGGTGAATGTGTAACAAGAATGACTTTAATATTATTTTTATTGACAAATTCTTCTTGAATTACTTCAATCATAATTTTTGACATTGATGGATGAAGAGAGGCATCAACCTCGTCTAACAATAGTAATTTTGGAAATTTTTTATCTATCATTGATTTATATATGCTAGATACTAATGCCATCATTGTCCTTTCACCTGAGGATAGGTTTTCAAAGTCAACAATTATATTTGGGTTTTTAATACTTATCAAGTTTAATTGATATTCATGACCTCTCTCAAGACCTTCTGGATTATTTACTTTATATTCCAGACTACCGAATCGTGACAATATTTCATTAATTAAATCCCATGGTTTTCTACCATGCTCAATAATAAAATCTTCTTCACTTAAAATTTTATAAGTATCTGAGAATCTATCGTTTCTAAATTTATTGTATTCATTAAGTTCATATTTTTGCCAATAATCTGAAAATATTCTACCAAGTTGAGTGATAAGAAAATCATTTTTATAATTGAAAGGTATGTGAATATTATCTAATTCTTCTCTAGTTAAATCTTCAATTGGTTTTGAGCAAAAACTAATTAGCTTTAGAATTTCACTTTCAATTTTTTTATTTGATGAAACGGCTGGCGTCTTAACTCTTTGATAAAAATGATTTAAATAATTTTTATAATGCTCGTATTGACTTTCAAATTCCATTTCAATGAAATCATCTTTTGAAAACTCATAAAATGAAACATTGCTTTTTTTTGCTTTTTCAATTATTTTATTAATAATTGGAAGTATTTTATTTTTATGGGGATTATTAATGTTTTTTATGCTTTTCTCAATACTTTGATAAATTTGACTTCTTTCGCTTTGAATTTTACTAAATGAAATTTTAGGCTCATTATCTAATGAAAATGTTATGTTATTAAAATCTACAATTTCTTCTTTTAGAACATTATCAATAACAACGTTTCCTAGTTTTAATGATTTCAATAAGTGACTTTTTCCAGCACCATTTAATCCTGTTAAAACTATAAAATTAGGTAACTCAACATCATTGAATTTCTTTATTGATAAATAATCACTGTTGTACTTTAAAATCATAATCTAAGCCGCTAAAACGGCATTTAACTCATTAATAATACCATCCGTTTCCTCACCAAACAACTGCCACATTTTGCTCAAACCGCCTTCTGCATTAAAAGGGCTGAGGTCAAAATCGTCTTTGTCTATGCTAAAACTGTTGGCTACATAATCTTTCATCATGCGGAGCCATTGCATTTGGGCTTCGGTAAAGGCATTGTGTTGTCCGGCATTTTTCTTAAAAATCCACTCTTGAAAATTGCGGTCAACGGTTTTGTCATATGCTGTTAGGGTAGTGTCAATACCCGCTACTTTACGTATCAAACTCACTAACGCAATTAACTCGTTTTTGGCAGAACCGTTGGTTTTTTCCAATTGTTCGTAAGCTTTCCAAACGGCTAAAGGAGCCAAAATGGGTTTTTCGGTTTTCAATTTCTCACACAAGTCTTTAATCATTTTATACGTAAACGTGCGGTGGCGGTAGTCTTGAGCATAAAAAATCTGCAAAGCCGTAATCTCCTCTTTATGGGTTTCAATCCACGTTTTAAAATCATTTACTATAACAGCACCGGCTACCTCTTGGTCTTTTACCCAACCAATGTTGGTAATGGTGTCAATGTTTATGGTATCAATGGTTTGGTTGTACTTTTTACGAATATCCACTATATAATCCCGTACCTCACTGTAATTAAAAACGGCAACGGCTTCCTCAATCAACTTCTGTTTTTCGGTAGTTATGGCTTTTTCAATTTCCATAGGAGCAAAACCACGCATGCCACTTTTAACGGTGGTTTCAATATGTTCGTTCACATCCGGGTCGTGGGCTTGCAATAGCTTTTTAACCACTTCCTTTATCGTCTTACCGTTGGTGAGTTCGGCAAAAGCTTGTTTGTCTTTGTCTTTTAACTGTTGGTCTAAGCGTATCAAGCGGTTGGCAAGGGTCGTCAATAAGTCTTCACTGGTATTACCCATCGCCACACTTTGCAATACATCCCGTAAAGAAATACCGGGCATTTTTTCTAAGGGTCGGCTATCCGTTTTTTGGGATTGCTCTACGCCAATGGCATCAATAATCACAAAATGGTCTTTACTAAACTTGGCGGTAGGCGTTCCTTTAGCTCGCAATTCTTCTACGGAGCAGGTGCGGGTACCACGTCCTTTCATTTGCTCGTAGTAGCTTTTGCTTTTCACATCCCGCATAAACAACAACACTTCCAAAGGTCGTATGTCGGTTCCGGTGGCAATCATATCTACCGTTACGGCAATGCGTGGGTAATAATCATTCCGAAACTGTTGCAACACACTTTTCGGGTCTTCGTCACTTTTATAGGTAATCTTTTTGCAGAACTTATTTTCTTCGCCAAATTCTTCTCGAACAATTTCAATGATGTCTTCAGCATGAGAATCAGACTTTGCAAAGATTAAAAGCTTGGGTACTTCAAAAACGCCATTGCTGTCCATTCGGTCAGGAAATATAGAAGGCAAATTGTCCTTCGTAGCTTTTATAATCGTTCGAATTGTACTCGGATTCACGACATCTTTATCCAATTGCTTACCGCTGTACACTTCATCTTCATCTAAGGTTTGCCAAAACTTCTTGCGGGTCAACCGTTCGCGTTTATCCACCTTTTCACCCATAGAAATGATGTTGCCGTTTTTGGTGATTTCGGTTTCTATGGTAAACACGTTATAAGGCACTAAAACGCCATCAATCACCGCTTTTTCATAACCATAATCACAAACGAGGTTTTGATTAAAATAACCAAACGTTCGGTTATCCGGTGTGGCAGTTAAGCCAATTTGAAAAGCATCAAAATAATCCAACACTTGTTTCCAAAGGTTGTAAATACTGCGGTGACATTCGTC
>JAUXNR010000029.1 GCA_030682755.1 Flavobacterium sp. | reverse complement strand
GGCGATAACCATTGAAATAAATACGCTTGATAATTTGGTAATTGAAGTAATTCTTTTAAATCGATTATTTTTTTATTAGCAACATCTTGCACTACTTTTCGATACACAATTCGAGAAGCGTCATCCACCAACGATTGAGCTTGATTGAGATGTTGGATAGTATTTTCAAAAGAATCTAAAAAACTTGTATTCAATTCTTTCAAAATCGGAACCAGTTGATGACGAATTTTATTTCGAACGTATTTATCAGAAGCATTACTGGAATCTTCTCTCCACGAAATATTATTTTGGTTCGCAAAAGTTTCAATTTCTGCTCTTGAAAAAATTAACAATGGTCGGATAATTTTATCGTTTTGAGATGGAATTCCGGTAAGTCCATCTAAACCAGTTCCACGAGAAAAATTGATTAAAAATGTTTCCAGTTGATCGTCTAAATGATGAGCAGTGGTAACAAAATCAAAATTTTCAGTTGCTAATAATTCATAAAACCATTCATATCGCAACTTTCGGGCGGCAACTTGAATGGATAATTTTTCATCTTCGGCAAATTGTTTTGTATTAAATTTTTGAAAAAAACCTTGAATGGAATTCTCTTTGCAATACGATTTTACAAAAAATTCATCGTCATTGCTTTCTTCATTGCGAAGTTGAAAATTGCAATGAGCAACAGCAAATTCAATATTGGTTTTTGAAATTAAATCTAACAAAACCATGCTGTCCAAACCGCCACTAACAGCGATTAGAACTTTTGCCTTTTGCAGAAAAGGAAGATCAGAAATTATATGATTTTGAAATTTGGATAGCATTTTTCAAAAGTACTTATTTGAATTGATTCCACGAAAGCACGTTGGCATTTGTTCTCTTTTGATTATCATTTCCGGCATAAACCAAACTTTTTGACTTTATTTCATCTTTGGCTAAGTTCTCAAAATAATTAATTTCCTTGAATAAATCGGTTGTAACTGTTTTGGTTGATTTAATTTCAATGACATTCAACAAATCATCATCTTGACGAATTAAATCAACTTCGTGACCATTGGAATCTCTCCAAAACCAAAATTCTTCCATTTTATTTTGATGAAAATTTTGCTTAATATATTCGCCAACAATCATATTTTCAAATAAATTTCCTTTGTATGAATTGAATTTTACTTGATTAACATCTTTTATTTTTAATAAATGACATAGCAATCCCGTATCATAAAAATACAACTTTGGGCTTTTTATAACTCTTTTATCAAAGTTCTTATGATAAGGTTGCAACAAAAACAAGATGTAACTACTTTCTAATAAGGAAATCCAGGCCTTTGCTGTGGGTTGGGTAATACCACATTCGTTTGCCAATGAATTTAAGTTCAATAACTGTCCGGCACGCGAAGCACATAAACTCAAAAAAACACGAAAAGTTCGCATATCACGAATGTTTACTAATTCCGTAATATCTCTTTCTACATAGGTTTGAATATAATTTGAATAAAACACACTCGATGGGATATTACGATCATAAATAGCTGGATAAAAACCTTTTAACATGGCATTTTCATATTCATCTTCCATTAAATTAGCCGAATGAAGTTCGGAAAAATCAAATGGAAGCAGCTTAAAAAGAGCGACTCGACCGGCTAAACTTTGTGTGATATTTTTCATTAAATGAAAGTTCTGCGAACCCGACAAAATGAATTGACCCATAATTTTTTTCTCATCAACAATCGTTTGTAAATAAGAAAATAATTGCGGTACTCGTTGTACCTCATCAAAAATGCAAAACTGATTGTATTTTTCAAAAAAACCATTTGGGTCATTTTCAGCAAAAGCTCTTAAATCCGGATTTTCTAAACTTAAATAGGTATAATCTGAAAATAATTCTCTCAACAAAGTGGTTTTTCCAGACTGTCTCGGACCTGTTAAAGCCAAAATAGGATACTTTGATTTGTATATTTTTAATTGCTCTATGATTTTTCTATTTACAGACATAATCTTTTAATTACAAAGCAAATATACAACTGTATTTTAATTACACAAGTACTTTATTTTGAATTTACAATATATTAATTTTGAAAATACATAATTATTATTTTGAAATTACATAGAATTTATTTTTAAAATACAAAACTAATTCAGCACCTCAAACATTGCCTTTGCTTTCAACAAACATTCTTCATATTCGCCTTCGGGAGTGGCTTCGGATGTAATGGCACTTCCCACAGAAAAAGATAAATATTGGTTTTTGGAATTATATAAAATACTCCGAATCACCACATTAAAATCAAAATCACCTTCAGGAGAAAAATAGCCGATGGCTCCGCTGTATAAACCTCGTTTGGTTTCTTCCAACTCTTCAATGATTTTCATGGCAGAAATTTTGGGAGCACCGGTCATACTTCCCATCGGGAAAGTCGTTTTGATAATTTCAACCGGAGAAGTTGTATTTTCCACTTGAGAAACAAC
>JAUXNR010000016.1 GCA_030682755.1 Flavobacterium sp. | reverse complement strand
CTTTGAGGTTATAATTGCTGATGATGGTTCTAGAGAATCAACAAAAGAATTAATTGAAAAATATGCTGAAAATTATCCAGTTCCTTTACGTTATTTATGGCATGAAGACTTAGGATATCGGCGTCAGGAAATTTTGAATGTTGCAATTCCGGCAGCAAATTTTGAATACATCATTATGACTGATGGCGATTGTATTCCAAGAAGGGATTTTGTTGAAGTTCATGTAAAATATGCTGAAAAAGGAAGATTTTTGTCTGGAGGTTATTGCAAATTAGGCATGACAACCAGTAAAAAAATTACAAAAGAAGATATAGTGTCAAATAATTGTTTTGATGTAAAATGGCTTTCTTCAATAGAAAAATTAAATTTATCCAATAAACTAAAATTGGGGTCAAATAATTTTTTGGCTACTATTTTAGATTTTATTTCTCCAACAACGCCTTCATTTAATAATTGTAATTCTTCCGGATTCAAAGAAGATATGATTGCCATTAACGGATATGACGAGCGGATGAAGTATGGCGGACCCGATAGAGAATTTGGAGAACGACTTGAAAATTACGGTATAAAAGGAAAGCAAATCAGACACAAAGCAATTGTACTACACCTTGACCATGCTAGGGGATATAAAACACCTGAATCTCTCGCGGCTAACCTTGCTATAAGAAAAGAGGTTCGAGATAAAAAAATCAAATGGACTCCTTTTGGAATCAAAAAAGAATAAATTAAAATGTCTTAGCAAATTTTAAAATTTACTAAGACATTTTTCTTTTTATTTGATTAAACCGCAACGTTATATTCGCGTAAAGCGTCATTTAAACTCGTTTTCAAATCGGTTGAAGGTTTGCGTTTACCTATAATCAAGGCACAAGGAACTTGGAATTCACCTGCAGCAAATTTTTTAGTATAACTTCCCGGAATCACAACTGAACGAGCCGGAACAACACCTTTATATTCAACGGGCTTATCTCCGGTAACATCAATGATTTTTGTGGAACCTGTCAAAACTACGTTTGCACCCAAAACGGCTTCTTTTTCAACTCGAACTCCTTCCACAACAATACATCTTGATCCAATAAAAGCTCCATCTTCAATGATAACAGGTGCTGCTTGAAGCGGTTCTAAAACACCTCCAATGCCAACACCTCCACTTAAATGTACATCTTTGCCAATTTGAGCACAACTTCCCACAGTTGCCCATGTGTCTACCATTGTTCCTTCATCAACATAAGCACCAATGTTTACGTAACTAGGCATTAAAATAACACCTTTAGAAATATAAGCTCCGTGTCTGGCTACAGCATTTGGAACTACACGAATTCCTTTTTCAGCATAACCGTGTTTTAAAGGAATTTTATCATGATATTCAAAAATACCGGCTTCTAACGTTTCCATTTTTTGAATTGGAAAATACAAAACCACTGCTTTTTTTACCCATTCGTTCACTTGCCATCCCTCTGCAGTTGGTTCGGCAACACGAAGGCTTCCGGAATCCAACAAATCAATAACTTTTCTAATGGCAGTTGTAGTGGCTTCTTCTTGCAATAAAGCTCTGTTTTCCCAAGCTTTTTCTATTGCATTTCTTAATTCAGTCATCTTTTTTAAATTTCAACAAATATAAAATCTTTTAAAATATAAAGTGGTTAGGTTTTTGTAAAAGACTATATAATCAAAAACATTTTTTATTAAATTTGTTAGAAATACTTAAATCGTAGAACCATGAAAACAAAATTTTATTTCATTGCAGCTCTAGTGGTTGTTATGTGTAGTTGTGCTAAAAAAGAAAAAGCACAAGATATTACAGAAGAAGTAACAGATTCTTTAGAAGTTGTTGCACCGGATATGCATACGGCTAACATTTCATTGGATTATATGGGATATTATTCCGGAGTAACGCCATGTGCCGATTGTGAAGGTATTGAAACATCAATTTCATTAGAAGATGAAAAAAATTATGTTTTGAAAACGAAATATTTAGGTAAAAAAGAGACTAAAGTTAATGAACAAAGAGGTTTGTATACTTGGAATGATACCGGTAATACAATTACTTTAGAAGGAATTGAAAATGGGCCAACCCAATATTTTGTAGGCGAAAATACGCTTACTCAATTGGATTTAGAAGGAAATAAAATTGAAGGGAATTTAGCTCCATTATATGTTTTAAAAAAAAGTGAAGCACCAAATGTGAATCAAAATACAACATCTTCAAATGCAACTGCTGCAAAATCAGAATCAAAAAGTTATGCAATCACCGGAACAAAATGGCAATTGGTTGAATTAAACGGAAAACCTGTTGAAAACAAAAACAAGTCAGCAAAAGAAATGTTTTTACAATTAAATGCAGAAAACCGCTATGCTGCTTTTGCCGGATGTAATAACATGATGGGCGGATATGAGTTGAAAGAAGATGCTTTACGAATCAAATTCACAAAAGGAGCATCAACCATGATGGCTTGTCCTGACATGACAATCGAACAAGAATTCGCTGAAATGATAGAAAAAGTTGACAACTATAGTTTAAATGGTGAAAACATGTCGCTAAATAAAGCCAGAATGGCACCGTTGGCGAGATTTAAAGCAATTAAATAAATAGTATACCTCTTGAAAAAGAGGTTTTTTTATACATACTTTTCAAAAATGTATCTTTACAAAAAAAATAATGCCACGAATCCTCGCCATAGATTACGGAATCAAAAGAACCGGAATAGCTGTTACTGATGAATTGCAAATTATTGCATCAGGATTAACAACAATTCCGTCTGAAACGATTATTCCTTTTTTAAAAGATTATTTTTCAAAAGAAAAAGTAGCCACAGTACTAATTGGTGAATCCAAACAAATGAACGGTTTGCCATCTGAAAGTGCACCGATAATTGAAAAATTTGTAGCAACTTTTACTACAGAATTTCCGGAAATGAAAGTTATTAGGGTAGATGAAAGGTTTACTTCAAAAATGGCTTTTCAAACCATGATTGATAGTGGATTAAGTAAAAAGCAAAGACAAAATAAAGGGTTAGTTGATGAAATTGCTGCAACTATTTTATTACAGGATTTTTTAACCCGTAAAATGTTTTAGTTTTCAAACAACTTCAAACTATTTAAAAAGGAAATCTTTTATTACTTTTGCATCCGGTTTAACCGAAATGGTTTTTTAAACACAATAAATTTCTAATTGATGATTTTACCAATAGTTGGATATGGCGATCCTGTTTTAAGAAAAGTTGGAACGGAAATAACTCCGGAATATCCTAATCTTAAAGAATTAATTGCCAACATGTATGACACCATGGATAATGCGTACGGTGTTGGTTTAGCAGCTCCTCAAATTGGATTGGCAATCAGATTGTTTGTTGTTGACACAGAACCGTTTAGTGAAAGTGATGATTTGAATGAATTAGAAAAAGAACAATTAAAGTCATTTAAAAAAACATTTATCAATGCCAAAATTCTAAAAGAAGAAGGCGAGGAGTGGGGTTTTAATGAAGGTTGTTTAAGTATTCCAGATGTTCGTGAAGATGTTTACAGAAAACCAAAAATCACGATTGAGTATTGTGAGGAAGATTTTGTCAAAAAAACAGAAGTTTATGACGGATTGATTGCCAGAGTAATTCAGCATGAATATGATCATATTGAAGGAATTTTGTTTACAGATAAATTGTCAACATTAAAGAAAACCTTAATCAAAAAGAGATTGCAAAACATCATGGAAGGTAAAATAAGAGCTGATTATAAAATGAAGTTTTTCAATAAAAAAGGAAGATAATTTCAACAAAAAAGAATAATTAATTTAAAGATATACAATGAGTTTACAAAAGATTTTAGCTATTTCTGGAAAGCCAGGATTATTTGAATTAAAAGTACAAACCAGAACAGGATTTGTTGCAGAATCACTTTTAGACGGAAAACGAATCACTGTTGGCATGAGAAGTAATGTGAGTTTACTTTCAGAAATTGCTGTTTATACTTATGATGAAGAAATTAAATTGGCAGAGATATTTAAAGCAATTGCAACAAAAGAAAATGAAGGACTAACAATTTCAAATAAAGAAGACAATGCAACTTTGTCATCCTATTTTAGAGAAGTTTTACCGGAATATGATGAAGATAGAGTTTATGTATCTGATATTAAAAAAATATTAAATTGGTATAATCTATTGCAACCAAAAGGCTTTGTAAGTTTAGAAGCTTTAAATAAAGTTGAAGAAGATATTCAAACCGCAGAATAAATCAAAATCTAATCCTACTTTCGAGTAGGATTTTTTATTTTTACACAAATTAAACTTACATGAACACACGGGAAAATCAACTCAAGGCTTTTGGACGATTATTAGATATCATGGATGATTTGCGTGAAAAATGTCCGTGGGATAAAAAGCAAACCTTAGAAAGTTTACGCCATCTTACCATCGAGGAAACTTACGAATTAGGCGATGCCATTTTAGATAATGATGTACAGGAAATCAAAAAGGAATTGGGTGATTTGTTGTTGCACATTGTTTTTTATGCCAAAATCGGTAGCGAAACCAATGATTTTGATATTGCCGATGTGGCCAACAGCATTTGCGATAAATTGATTGACCGTCATCCACACATTTACGGAGATGTGGTGGTTGCCAATGAAGAAGAAGTGAAACAAAACTGGGAGAAATTAAAACTCAAAGAAGGTAAAAAATCAGTTTTGGAAGGTGTGCCAAAAAGTTTACCGGCTTTAGTAAAAGCAAGCCGAATCCAAGATAAAGTGAAAGGCGTTGGTTTTGATTGGGAAGAACCACACCAAGTTTGGGATAAAGTGCAGGAAGAATTATCAGAGTTACAAGACGAAGTAAAATCAGGAAATCAAGATAAAATTGAAGCAGAATTTGGTGATGTTTTGTTTTCAATGATTAATTATGCTCGATTTTTAAAAGTGAATCCCGAAGATGCATTGGAACGCACTAATAAAAAATTCATGAAACGGTTTATGTACCTCGAAAGTAAAGCCGGAGCATTAGGAAAACCCCTGTCAGATATGACTTTAGCTGAGATGGATGTGTTTTGGGAAGAAGCCAAGAAACTTTAAAAAGTTTGAATTCAATTGGCGAAAACGTTTTCGTAAAACAGTAAGAAATACATACAGATTGTTGAAAATTTGTGTTTTTTCAGCAAATTAGATTTTCTTAAAACAATAAAGATTGCATATTTCATAATTCGTATATTCATTTTTTGTGATTGATTTTAAGTGAGTTACATTTGATTAATAACTTATAATTTTTTCACGATGAATAAAAAACTACTTTTTTCTTTTTTAATGATTTTTAATTTATCAATTGTTTTTGCACAATTTGATAATATATCAATTATTGGTCAATTTACGGGATGGAGCACAGACATTCCAATGAACACAACTGATGGAGTTGTTTATACGTTAACTGCTCAAAATATTGCAGTTGCCGGAGGTGTCAAGTTCAGAAAAGACAATAGTTGGACGGAGAATTGGGGTGGAGCAACTTTCCCTTCTGGAACAGCAGTGCCAAATGGTCCTGCTGATATTCCTGCAACTGCCGGGACTTATGACATTACATTCAATAAAGGTAATTTGACCTATACATTTATTCCTGTGGCATCCGGATTTGATAACATTGGAGTTATTGGCGGGTTTAATTCCTTTGCTGAAAGCGTTCCTTTAGTGACTTTTGATGGAATTGAGTACAGTCTTTCTGATTTTCATTTTTCAGCAAATCTTGTAAAATTTAGACAAGACAACAGCTGGGCAGTGAATTGGGGAGGAACTACTTTTCCTTCAGGGGTAGCCGTTTTCAACGGACCTGATATTCCGTTAACCGCAGCATATTATAATGTTAGTTTTAATAAAAACACCTTAGCTTATGCATTCAATCAAACCCCAATTTCTTTAATTGGAAATGGAGCTCAAGGTTGGGAAACTGATATTCCAATGACTTCTTCTGCGGGTGGCGAAGAATTTACGCTGACAAATATTACTTTAGTTGATGGATTTGTGAAGTTTAGAGCCAATAACAGTTGGGCAAAAAACTGGGGAAGTTCAGCATTCCCAAGCGGAACCGGAACTCATAACGGACAAGATATTCCTGTAACAGCAGGGGTTTATGATATAACACTAAATAGAACTACCGGTGTTTATAATTTTGTGTTGGCATTAAGTGTTTCGGATTTTGACTCTAAAAAAATATCAGTTTATCCAAATCCTACCAATGATGTTTGGCATTTTTCAAATGATGTTACAACAATACAGTCCATTCAAATTTATGACAGTATCGGTAAATTGATTTATGACTCCAATCAAATTGCTACTTCGGTTTCAGTAGATGCATCAAAGTTCATGAGTGGCATTTATTTTGCAAAAGTAAAGGCAGACAATGCAATACAAACTTTTAAGTTAGTTAGAAATTAATATATGATTTGTTTTAAAAATGCCATTAGTTTTCTAGTGGCATTTTTTTATTGTTATTTTTAAAGAAAATTTTTTGATATGAGTTTACCTTATTATGCTGTGATTTTTACATCAACAAGAACAGAAGTGGATGAATCATACAACGAAATGGCAATAAAAATGGTTGAATTAGCCAAAGAGCAAGAAGGCTTTCTTGCTGTGGAATCAGCAAGAAATGAGATTGGAATCACCGTTTCTTATTGGGAATCATTAGAATCTATTCGCAATTGGAAACAAAACTTAGATCATTTGGATGCTCAAAAAAAAGGAATTTCAAAATGGTATGAAAAGTATACTGTCCGAATTTGTTTGGTTGAAAAAGAATATAGCTTTCAGAAGTAAATTTTACATTTTTATCATTTTCACTAAACCTTCAAAAACATTACTTTTTTTAGATTTACATTAAAATTTTATTTTCTGCTATTATTGGAGAAGGAAGGTTTTCTTCATCCAACATATCTCTCAAATCAATTTCAATTGTTCGGCTCAATGCGGTAATCGGTACATCGTTTGCACTTCCTTCAAAAGGATTTTCGGTACTTTCGCCCACTTTTTCCATCGATACAAAAACCCAAGAAACAACAATGCTGAAAGGAATTGTTAACCAAACGTAATGCTCGCCTAATTTTTGAAATTCGTTCAACATTCCAAACGGTAACAAAATGACAAACAACCAAATAAAGAATAAATTGATGCTTGCAAATTGTCTCGGATACGGAAAGTTTTTAATTCGTTCGCATTTTCCTTGTTGATCATATAAATCGGCTAAACGTTTTTCCATTTCAACATATTGAAAATTTTCAATTTTTCCTTGTTGATATAATTCTGCTAAACGTTTGGATTGAAAGGCAATGAGTTGTGTGGCTCTGTTCTTTTTTGATAAAATGTACTTTTGTTCTTCTTCGGATACGTATTTTTTTAATTCATCTTCCAGCGGAATTGTTTTTTCTGAAACGGTGTACAATCGACTGTATTCCAAATTATAACTTTTAGTCATGTTTTCCCAACCTCTTGATTCTCTCAATTGATAACGCAAAGCCGTTAACCACGCACAATGACGATAAATTAATTCCTGATGAATGGTTTTGTCTGTTTTTACAAAATCTCTCGCCATTATTCCCCAAGATCGACTGGAATTGACAATTGCTCCCCAAATTTGACGAGCTTCCCATAACCGATTATACGTTTGTGTATTTTTAAAACCAATTATAAAGGCGGCGGCTGTACCAACCAAAGCAATTGGAACCCATGGTATAGACATCCATTTGCATTCTAATAATTGAAAAAGTAGGGTAGGGACGACGGCTAAGAGAATTAGAATATAAATGTCTCTTCGAGTCCAAAATAAAAATTCTTTGAGTGAATAATTTCTTCCTGAATGCATGGTTTTTTATTTAACTAAATAGATAGTGTTAAAAATAAAAAATCCACATGAAAGAAAAAGCTTTTTACAAATTACTTTAATAAAAAATTACTCC
>JAUXNR010000003.1 GCA_030682755.1 Flavobacterium sp. | reverse complement strand
TAAATTCCAATGATCCCAATAGAAATTATATTTAATCCTAATTGGTGGAATCAAAACTATGGTATCTGTTTTGATCAATCTTTTTATATGAATTTAAAAAAAAGAATAGATAACGATTTCGAAATGAGAAATATTTTATTTGAACGTTTTGGAATCGGAGAAAAACCAACCTTAAGAAAACCAATTATTGGCTCAATGATGGTTGCTGGTGGATTTGTAGTGCCAGCACTTTTTGAGGTGCAAATTGAATTTTCAGATAGCGAAGCTCCTTGGCCAATTGAGAGAATTTTTTCAGACGAAGAAATTTTCAAGTTAGTTCCTCCAGATTTGAAAGAAAAATGGCCAATGAAATCATTATTAAATGACGCAAATGAATTGATTGATAAATTTGGATATGTTGTAGGGGACTTTGATTTAGATGGATTCTTTAACACAGCATTACATCTCCGTGGCCATCAGTTGTTTTTTGATTTAGTGGAAAAACCCGAGCTTGTTAATCACCTTTTTCATGTACTAACAGATACTTATATTTCTTTAGTCAAATTATTGAGAAGTATTACTAAAACTTGTTCGATATCCACAAATCGTTCCATTGTAAATGTAGATCCAGGTATTTTCTTACACAGCAACTGTTCTGTTAGTATGATTTCGCCAAAACTTTATGAAAAGATGGTGTTTCCACACGAATTGAGACTAGCTAAAAATACTCAACCTTTTGGGATTCATCATTGTGGAAATAATATGCACAAATTCTCTAATACATATTCAAAATTTCCATCATATTTTTTTGATGTTGGTTGGGGTTCAGACATTAATGAATGTAGTGAAACCTTTCCTGATACCTTCATAAATCTTCGTCTTAATCCGGTTCGATTACTACAATGCAACAAAAATGAAATATACCAAGATACTCTTTCATTGCTCAAATCATCTAGGAGGGTTGAAAATGTAGGTGTTTGCTGTATCAATATGGATGCCGGTACCCCTGATGAAAATGTAAGATCAATTTTTCAAGCAGTAAACGATTATGAAGACTAATACAAAAAAGGTTTATTACAATGAAGATAAAACAAACTAAAGCACATATATATAAAGACCGAAAATTTGATAACTGGGAATCGGAAGTTGAGGGGAGATGGACAATTGAAGATTTACGTTCAGATATTGGATATTGTAATGACTGGATCTCATTCGACTCTCTCGCTTGGGATAATACATCGCAAAAACTGTACATTGGGCTAACAACCATAAACACTGATATTTTTCATGTTTTTGATCAAACCAACCAAAAGTTACATTCATTGGGTTTTCAACGTATTAGCGATAAATTTGACGCGAAATTTCACCGTTCTTTAGAGATAGATAAAGATGGAATGATATATGCTGCAACAGCTTTGCTTCATGATCAAAATCAACAACATCAAGCTCCTGGCGGTAAATTAATTAGCTATGATCCCAAGTCATATCAGTACCAAATTCTTGATATTCCCGTTCCACATCATTACATTCAATCTATACGATTAGACGCTCAACGAAAAGTGATCTA